>JABMPV010000150.1 GCA_013202595.1 bacterium | reverse complement strand
CGGAGTCGCCGTCGTCGGTGAACGGGAAAGCGACGATGCCGCTGTCGTCACCGTAGAACACCACCAGATCGGAACCGCCGCCTGCCACTCGAGGGAGACCGGCGACCTGACCGGGCATACGGTCGAATACTGCGCGGATCGCGGGTTCACTCGCCGGCATGTCGACGGTGGTGAATCCGAACGGATCCGAACCGGCGGGTGAAGCATCGTCGTCGCCGCATGCGGTGACGACGAGGGCGATCAGTACGGCGAGAACGACAGTGCGGCGCATGGAAACCTCGGAAGAGTCGGCTGTCGCCACTCTGGCGCATCGGGCCCGTGTCGGCAAGGTGGGGTGGCGGCCTCAGTCACCGATGGGCCCCTCGACCACCGGTGGTTTGGGTCGCTCGTCCACCGTCAGGCGGAACACATCGGGGCGGGCGTAGTGGCCGACCGCATCGAAGTCGTATGCGCCGCGCGTGATCTCGGCGAGGTCGATCTCGGCTGTGAGGATGGACTCTCCGTCGCGATCGGGGCCGGCGAGGAAGTCGCCGTGGGGATCGACGATGCAACTCCCGCCCCCTATGAGGACGGTCGATGGGTCGTCGCCGTACGCAGTGTCGTAGTCGGCGGGGTAGTCGGCTCGCACCGAGTACTGGTTGGCCGAGATCACGAAGCAGCGGCCCTCGAGCGCGATGTGCTGCATGGTGGAAGCCCAGCGTTCGCGCGAATCGACGGTCGGGGCGCACCACACCTGGACTCCCTTCGAGTACAGGGCGGTCCGGTACATCGGCATGTAGTTCTCCCAGCAGATGGCCGTGCCGAGACGACCGACGGGCGTCTGTACGACCGGCATTGTCGAGCCGTCGCCGAACCCCCAGATGAGACGTTCGGCGGCTGTCGGCATCAGCTTGCGGTGGAGGCCGAGGAGCGTTCCATCCGGGCCGAGGAAGACGACCGAGCAATACAGAGTGCCGCCGGCGCGTTCGATGACGCCGACCGCCGCATGGATGCCGGCCGTGGCCGCGGCGATCTCGTCCAGGCCCCTTCCGGGTACATCGATCGCCCCGTCTGCGTACCTCCGAAACCAGTCCCTGCCCTCGGATGTGCGCTCACCGACCACGGCGCCAAAGGTGTGTCCCTTCGGATAGCCACCGACGAATGAAACCGGCAAGGTACCGACGACCACTGATTCGGTCGGTAGCAACATCCCACCCCGGTTACGTCACTGTGGCGGAATGGGCCGCAGTGGCGGAGAATCTGGAGGTGTAGCGTGGAGGCAGTTCGAGCTCTGGCCTGGTGCTACTCCTACACCTCCGCACCGCAGCAGGACTGGTTTGGATAGGAGGTCTGTCATGAGTCGGGCACGAACCACGGCAGTGTTTGGGACCGTTGTTGCTGTGTCGGCGTTTGTGGTCTTCGGAATCACTCGGGTGATTGGGTCAAACACTGACGATCCTCAACCTTCGACCACGACCGTTTTGCTGTCGGCCGAGTATCCCGGCATCGACAAGCCTCTCCGGAACGCGGAGGCCGTCATCTCTGTGGAGAGTGTTGATCCCACTCCGATGCCTGTCGTGACCGGCGACTTCGAGGACAACGCCTATTGGGTGACCGTCGGGGAGGTGCATCGGCAGTTGACGTATTCCGAGAAGGTCGCTGTGTCACCTGGCTTCGCCGAGTATCCGGCCCCTTATCCGATACTTGAGGCCGGTGATCGGATCATCGTGCGGGAGATCAGCCGATTGACTGATCTCGTCGGGGCGGGTGATGGGGGCATCGTGTTCTTGTCGTGGAGGGGAGACGATGATGCTGCAGATTCCCCGTGGAAGGCGGAGATCACTGCGGTGGTGACACCGTGGGGGCTCGATTTCCTCGGTGGCGGGGCAGACTACGGCGACTTTGACACGGTGGCTGCTGATCTGGCCGAGTGGGCCGTCGGCGAGTCCGAACGGTATGACGCGAGCGCCCAGTTTGATGCGCTCATCAGTTGGTTCGAGGAGTTCCTCACGTATCCGAGGTATCCGTACGGCCCGACCACTGCCGCCTACCGGTCTCGCTGGCTTCCTGCGGACCGGACCGAGGCTTGGTTGGCGATCCCGGTGGAACAGCGTGGATTGGATCTCGAGTCGACCCCCGAGGAGATCCTGGGGACCCTCGATTGGCGGACCGTTCTGATCGAGGTCGATCCTCAAGCAGTTGGCTACGTCGTTATTCAGACCGATCTCGGTATCAGCCACGCCGCCGACCTGGCGATCGGGGAGCACCCGGCGACTGTCCTCACCCCCACTGAGACGATCTGGGAGGTCGAGGTGCGTTCCCAGCATCACATCAAAGGTGTCACCGTGGCGACCATCGATATCGGGGCGCTTGGGGAGGGTGAGTCGGTGCTGATCGTCATTGACGCCAGTGATGTGGAGGTGGCCCTGGCGGCACGTCCCGGGGAGGCGGTGGAGTTGTCAGGGGCCTCGTCGGCTTCGGTGCTGACCCTTGCTGAGTTTCGGGAGCGAATCGATCAGATGGCTGAGCGAAGCATCGGGAGCGACAGCGGCGGCTGATCCCCTCGTTGGGGCGTCTGCAACCCGTTCTGCGACCAGCCAGGCGGTTCCTGGGTATCCAGGCTGTCCGGCGGGTTCGCCCAACTCGATGTCATGATCTCAAACTAGAGCATCACAGGCAGAACGTGCGGGGACGAGGTTCAGGATGTCGAGGGGCACGAAGACACCCCGACCCTCGTGACCCGCAGCGGTAGGGCCACCATCACGGCCCATTCCAGAGGACTAGCGCTAGCGACACACCCACCCCGTCACATTCGGCAGCACCGGTCCGTCCCTGATACGAACGCCTCGGGGAAGACGACCAGGTCGGCGTCGAGGGAGCGGGCGTCCGCAGACAGGTCGCCGAGCTTGGCGATGGTTGCCGGGGTGTCGAAGGCAATCGACCCGGCCTGGACGGAGGCAGCCACGAACGGGCGGTCGGAAATCATGGGATCGACCCTACCGGCAGGTATCAGTAGGTCAGGAACTCGGTCGCCAGAAGCACCTCGACGCCTTCGAGTTCGTAGAGCGGGAAAGTGTCTCCGGCGAAGGAGGTCTCGCCCTCCGTTCGCTCACCGTCGATCATCCGGCGGATGATCGACAGATGGAAGCCGCTGCGCATGACCTCGATGAGTTGAGCTCCGTGCGAGCAGTAGTGCCA
Organism: bacterium; assembly: GCA_013202595.1. GTDB lineage: Bacteria > Actinomycetota > Acidimicrobiia > Spongiisociales > UBA11373 > JABMPV01. The sequence continues at coordinate 4,075 of JABMPV010000150.1, read as the reverse complement.
CTCCACATCCAGCTTGCTGATGATCTCGAGGTCGCGTTCCAGCAGAGTCAGATCCCGGATCATGAACTCGTCACCGATGAAGGTGTCGCCGCCGAACAGGATGCCGTTCTGTTCGTCGTACAGAGCGAGGCCGTCGGGCGAGTGGCTGGTCGTGTGGATCACTCGGAAACGTCGATTGCCGAGGTCGACCGTGTCGCCATCGGCCAGGAACCGGATCCCGGTGCGAGGGAATGGCTTGATGGAGAACGTCTGCGGATCGAATTCGCCCGGTGCCTCGACACCGGGGTGGGGATTCAGTGCACTCCAGTATTCGACGAATCTGCCGCCGGCCTCGATCCCCTCTGTGAGCTTCCGGATCGCCCACTCGTCTTCGATGATCCACGCTTCGTCGAAATCGGTGTTACCCCCGTTGTGGTCGAGGTGGTTGTGGCTGTTGACGACCATCAGTTCGTTGTCGGGAAGGTCGTCCTCCCGGCGGAGATCCTCGAGTGCCGCCCCGATGCTGGCAATGCCCATGCCGGTGTCGTAGAGGACGTCGCGGTCGCTGCCGAGGATCAAAAAGGCGTTGACCAACTCCTGATGCCCAGGCTCCCAGAAGGCGTAGACCTCGTTTGGGAGCCTGAGGATCTCGAACCAACTCGTCCCATTGGGGATTCGCCGCGCCTGCTCGAGTATCTCGGCGAGTGACCGCTCCGCCCCGGTCTGAGGAGTCGGGAGGACTTCCGTACATCCCTCGGGGTGGTCTGGTTTGGCCTCACTCCGGGGCTCGTCCATTGCCGTGGTCTCCTTGTGAACCGGGCGCTCGCCGGTCCCTGTCGACACTGCGCACGCTACGCGTGTCACGATCCCGGTGCGAGAGCCGCCGGCGCCGGAGCGGGATCACCCTGGGATCGCGCCGCTGCGATGGCGGTCAATGCCGGCTCGTTCACGCCACTGCCGGGCCGCGCCGCACAGACCTGCAAGGCGCTGGTCGACGAAGGGGATATGGGCCAGCACCTCGGACAGCGGGGCGGCGATTTCGGTGGGGTGGTCACCGCAGACCGAATCGAACTGAATGCCTTCACCACGAATCCGGAGAAGGGGCCGCCGTTGCTGGTACTCGACATCGTCTTCGAGATCACGCCCGCGGGGACCGGGGGATGAGAGATGCCTATGCGGCGACGGCCGGGCGACACACCTTGCATGCCCGGTAGCCGGCCTTCTCGGCCGCCTTCTCGCTCTTGAACTCGACCTGGTGGATCTCCATCGTGCGTCGGGCGTGCCTACAGGTGGGATGGCAGTAGATCTTGGTCGTGTCGGATCCCGTGTATCGGACCCGGCGCGTCGCGAGGGACTCGAGACCTTCGAGGTCGACCCCCTCCTCCCTGAGCAGCCTGGGCTTGTTCGCTGCATCGCCGAGGGAGTATTGGCCGAACTGGCCGTCGCTGCGAACCACCCTGTGGCAGGGGATGATCAGCGGGACCGGGTTCCTGGCCAGGGCCGTGCCGACCGCACGGACTGCGCCGGGCTTGCCGATCTCGCGAGCCACCCAACCGTAGGGGCGAACCTCGCCGGGAGGGATCTCCGCCGTCTTGCGCAAGACCGCCTGTTGGAAGTCGGTCAGTGATGAGAGGTCGACGGCGAGACGGCCCGGGCGCCCTTCGCTGATCGCCCTGTCGACCCTGGTGACCAGCGCGGGGGGCACGTCGTCGACCTTGACGACGGGGCGGCCCATCATCTCCTCGTACTCGGATTCGAATTGGCTCTCACTCATCGCGATGTCGAGACGGGTCACGCCGTCGCCTCCGAAGGCCACGTACACCGGTCCGACGACACTGTCCCGCTGGACATACCGGTCGGCCAGGCCCGTTGCGGCCAGCACGTTGGGGAGCACGCCGTGGGGTGCCGGAACGCGCAGTCCGGCGAGAGTTGTTTCGATCTGATCGGTCACGATGATTCCTCCTCGAGTTGGGCGCGGAGTCGCTGGAGGCCGCGATGCACATCTGATTTGACGGTTCCGACCGGGCGATCCAATGCCTCGGCGATGTCCTCGTAGGCGAGGTCGACGACATGCCGGAGAACGACGGCCGACGCCATCGCCCAGGGCAGATCGCCGATGAGGTCGGCGAGACGATCACGCTCTATCGAAGCCATCGCCTCGGGTTCGGGGCCCGGCCGCCGGTCGGCTACGGGTGGGGCCGCTTCGAGGGCTGCCTCGGGCTTGCGCGAGCGAGAGCGCGCCCTGTTGCGGCAGAGGTTGGCTGCGATCGTCCACACCCACCCCCTGAGGCTGAGGTCCCGAATGCGCTGCGGTGGATAGAGGCCCAGGGCCGTGTACGCCCTGAGGAATGTCTCCTGGGTGATGTCCTGGGCGGCATGCGGGTCGCGGGTCAGGCGCAATGCGCCTGAGTAGATGTCGTCCTGCAGCGCCCGGACCAGCGCAGGGAATGCGCGGTCCACATCCTCCGCCAGGGCGGCGGTCAATGTGGTTGCGTCGGGGATCGGTGTGGTCGTCGTCATGGGTGTTCGGTCCTCCGTCTACCAGAACACCGCGGCTCGTGCATCGGTTGCACCCTTCTCGGCTACCGTCGGAACATGAGACGGATCGGCAACGCCATTGTCAGAAGGGTGCTGAGAGGCCACCTGCATTCGATTCTCAGCGACTTCCTTCTGCTGCTCAGCTTCACCGGGCGGAGGTCCGCCACGGTGTACACCATCCCCGTGGGTTACGCCTGGGTGGAGAAGGATCTCGTGGTCCTCGTGGGAAAAGCCGATGAGAAGTCGTGGTGGCGCAACCTGAATGGTGGAGCGCCGGTAACCGTGCGGATCAAGGGTGAGGATTGGACCGGGACCGGCACTGTCGTCGATCACGAGCGAGCAGCGCCACTGATGTCTGCCTACTTCGCTGCGCTTCCCAAGTCGGCCAAGACCTTTGGTGTGAGGATCGTGGGCGGGGTGGCCGACCCGGCGACTGTGCAAGAGGCGACTTCCTCGATCCCCGTCATCCAGATCGTCCTCGACGACTGATGGCCGGATGCTGTGATCCGGGGGGCTACCGGTCGGTGTTCGGCCCGGGCGAGGCCCGGCGTTCGCTGAATTCGTTCCGCCGCAAGGGTCTCGACTCGACGGCCCGCCCCATGGTGGAGGCGCTGAGACCGGGAATCACCGGGGCGACACTGCTCGAAGTCGGTGCGGGCACGGGTGCTGCCGAGGTCGAGTTGCTGCAGGCGGGGGCTGAGATGGCGACGTGGGTCGACATCTCACCCGACTACATGGACGCCGCGCACGACCTGGCATCCGAAGCAGGAGTCCACGATCGGATCGAACGGCATGTCGGCGACTTCGTCGGCATGGCCGGCGACATCGATTCGGCCGACGTCGTCTTCCTCAACAGGGTGGTCTGCTGCTACCCGGATATGCCGGCCCTGGTGAGCGCCGTCGCCGGCCACTCGCTCGACAGGATCGCCCTTTCCTATCCGCGCGATCGGTGGTGGGTCAGATTGGGTGCCGGGGCATTGAATCGCTTCCTTCGCTGGCGGAAGGTGAGTTTCCAGGTGTTCATCCATGACCCCGCCGCCATCGACGGCCACCTGCGCACAGCGGGCTACGAGCCGTCGGAGACCGGCCACACCCCCGTCTGGCATTGGTCCATCTGGAAACGCTCAGAGCCGGCATCCGGAGACTGAACCTGTCGCCAGATCAGATCGAGGACACCATCGAGGTTCTCGTAGACCCCGGTGTCCCAGAACCGCACGACCCTGAACCCGTACGTCTCCAGCTTTCGATCCCTCCATGCGTCGTAGCCAGGGTTCACATGTGAGTCACCATCGGTCTCGACCACGAGGCTTCTGGAACGGCACACGAAGTCGCATATGAACGGCCCAATCGGCTCCTGCCTTCGGAATCGTGCGCCGAGTTGTCCACGCCGAAGTTCCCTCCACAGGATCTCCTCAGCCGGCGTGGGGTCCGATCGCATCTCTCGGGCAAATGCGAGTGTCCGTGGGTCTCTCGGCTCCATGCCCCAGATCTATCGAGCCGCTATGACACGGCCGCCCCTCTTCCGCCTCTTCTTCGCCCCTCCCGGGAGCGGGAGGGG
>JABMPV010000149.1 GCA_013202595.1 bacterium | reverse complement strand
GTTCATCACCACGCTCCTGGGGCAGAGGAGCAGGGCGTAGGGCAGGTCGTGGGTGACCATCAGCATGGTGATGTCGAGGCTCTCGAGGATCTCGGCGAGTTCCCGTCTCCCGGCCGGGTCGAGGTTGGCCGTCGGTTCGTCGAGGACCAGGATCTCGGGACGCATGGAGAGGACCGTGGCGATGGCTACCAGTCCCCGCTCTCCGCCCGAGAGATGGTGGGGCGCACGCCCGGCGGCATCGGCCATCCCGACGGCCTCCAGCGCATCGGTGACCCTGGCGTCGAGTTCGTCACCCGACAAGCCCAGGTTGGCCGGACCGAAGGCGACGTCTTCGCGCACGGTGGGCATGAACAGTTGATCGTCGGGATCCTGGAACACGATCCCCACCCTCCGCCTGATCTCCCTGAAGTGCGCCCGTTCGACCGACAGTCCTGCGATCGAGACCGATCCGGCCTGTGGGGTCAGGATGCCGTTGAGGTGGAGGACGAGCGTCGTCTTCCCTGCTCCGTTGGGGCCCAGGAGGGCCACCCGCTCGCCGGGGTGGATGTGCAGGTCGATCGAGTCGAGGGCCGCATGCCCATCGGGGTATGCGAAGCGGACTCCATCGGCTTCTACGGTCGGAGTGCTCATCGCAGCACCCATCCCAGTGCAGCCACTGCCGCTGCGAGAGCGGCCACACCCGCTCCGATGGCCCAGTGTGCTGATGGCACGGCCGCCGACGCCATCTCGGGGACCGTTCCCGTGAAGCCCCGTGAGAGCATCGCCAGGTGCACCCGTTCGCCACGCTCGTACGACCGTACGAACAGGACCCCGGCCGTGGAAGCCAGTGCCCGGGCGTGGCCGATCCTGCGCGGCTTGTAGGCCCGTGATTGCAGCGCCACACGCATCCGGCCCAACTCGCCGATCACCACATCGAGATATCGCACCATGAAGCTCATGATCGCCACGAAGACCCTGGGGAACCTGAGCCTGGAGAAGCCCTTGAGCAGGTCGGGAACCTGGGTGGTGGCGGCAAGCAGGATCGAAGCCATCGCTCCGAGTGTGGCCTTGGCAATCACGTTCCACGCAGCCCACAGCCCGCTCACCGAGAGCGACAGGCCGATGACCTCCACGTGCTCACCGCGGCCGACGAACGGGAGGAACACGGCGAACAGGAGGAAGGGGATCTCGATGATCAGCCGCTTGCCGATGAACCCGAGCGGCACCCTGGCCCAGATCGCGATCGCGACGAGCATTGCGGCGTGGACGCCGAAGGCCCAGAAGGCCTCGCGCGGAGTGGCCACCACGGCGAGGACGAAGAGAAGGGTGGCCGCGAGTTTCACCTGGGGGGCGACATCATCGAGCGGACCGTGCCCGTGGCGATAGAGGGCATGGATGTGACCGCCGCTCACGCATCGGCCGATGTGTTGTCACGGCGGCGCAGCGCCCTGGCGCCGTAGAGGAGGCCGATCATCGCCGCCATGGTGACGACTGTCCCGATGATCCCGGCCAGTCCGGTGCCCACTCTGTCGTTCTCGACACCCTCGACGGCATAGTCGGCGAGCGGGGAGTCGGATGTGGCTCCATCTGTGGCCGAATCGTCGAAGCCCTCATCGATGGCCACCCGTTCGAGGCCGTCGGGTTGGCTGGAGGCAATGGTGCTCACGACTCCAGCGAGCAGCGCCGTCACGACGAGGCCGGCGATCAGGAGGGCGCGATTCCGCCTATCCATGAGTGGGCTCCATGGCCGGTGTGTACCCGTAGACCAGATCCGGGCGGGACGACAGGATGGCGCTGATCACCATTGCCGTGATGAGGCCTTCACCCGCTCCGATGAGTGAGTGGACCCCCACCATCGCCGCGGCCACGGTTCCGACGGCGACGTCGGCTTCACCGCCGATGGCGAATTGGAGTGTGAAACTCAGCGCGGCCAGGATCACCGAGACTCCTGCGGCGATCCCGGCGGCAATCACCACCATTGGCTTCCCGGCCGGAAGCACGCGTCGAGCCAGGAGGAACACCCCGTACCCGCCGACGACTGCGACCAATCCGAGATTGAAGACGTTCAACCCGATCGCCGACAATCCTCCGTCTGCGAAGAAGATCCCCTGGACGACGAGCACGACGGCGAGGACGAGCGATGCCATCCATGGCCCGGCGAGCACGGCAGCCAGGACGCCACCGATGAGGTGCCCGCTGGTCCCGGCGGCGACGGGGAAGTTGATCATCTGCGCTGCGAAGACGAAGGCTGCGAGGAGGCCCGCGAGTGGGATGCGCCGGTCATCGAGGAACTCGCCGACCCTGCGCAGGGAGTACCAGACCCAGGCAGCCGACATCGCGCCGAATCCCGCAGAGGTAGGAACGTTGATGAATCCGTCGGGGATATGCATCCGAAACTCCTAAATGCGAACGCCTCGCAATAAGCCTGACTTCAGGCTATCACAGGAGTATCCGACGTGCGTGGTGGGTCGTCAGTTGTCAGTCATCGGTTGTCTCGCAGTGTCACCGGCCGATCATTGGGGCCGGTCTCCGCTGGCCTTCCCCGGGTCGCTTGCGGCGACCTTTCCCCTCCCGACGAGTCGGGAGGGGTGTTCCTTCTTCCTGTGTTGCCACCGCGGAGCGGGGAAAACGCGGGCCGGCCGGGAGGCCGGGACGCAAAGGGGGCCAGTCCGGACCGTGTTCTGAGCAACCGGGTGACACTGCGCGGCCTCGCCCGCAGTGGGTGGCAGTTTGACTGATGACTGACAACCGATGACCGATACGTCCCTACCGATTTGCCGCGATCCGGTCGACTTCGATCAGGACGGTGACTCGCACCATGCCTTCGGTCAGCCACATGTAGCGGTCCTCGTCGGTGTACTTGCGGGCGAGTTCGTCGATCACGTCGACGCCGTCGGACGTGCGCATCTCGACCACCCGGCCCTGGATGGAGAAGTTGAGGTATGGCTGATCAGCCGGGCTCACCGACACCGCCACACGCGGGTCTGCCTGAATGTTGCGCCATTTGCGCCGGCCCTCGGCGGTATTGAAGACGATGCGATCGCCGTCGCGCTTCACCCACATCGCAGAGGCCTGAGGTGCACCATCGGGATCGATCGTGGTGAGGTGCACGAAGGTGGGAGCGTCGAGCAGGGCCTTCAGATCGTCGGGCAGCGAGATCGGCATGGGACTCCTCTGTGGGGGGTGTCCCGATTCTGGTCGATGTCGCGTCCCTAGACTCCCCAGCATGGATACCGGACTGACGGATGCGGGGGTGCTGGTCACAGGGGGCGCCGGCGGAATCGGCACTGCGATCTGCAGGGCGTTTGCCGCCGAGGGGGCCCGGGTGGCCGTTCATTACAACACATCGGGTGACGCTGCCTATCAACTGGCCAAGGAGATCGAAGGCGTCGCGGTCGAAGCGGACCTCACCGATGCGGCTCAGGTGGAGGCGATGTTCGAGAGGGCCGTCTCGCTGCTGGGCCGTCTCGACGTGTGTGTCGCCAATGCAGGTCGATATCCCTCTGAGGACACACCTGTCTGGGAGATGGATCCCGATCGGTTCGAAGCGACGGTCGCCGCCAACCTGCGGGTGGCATTCCTGACGGCGCGGTCGTTTCTTGGTCATGCCGCTCTGACCGGAGCGGGTTCGCTGGTCCTGGTCGGTTCGACGGCGGGGGAGTACGGCGAGGCGGGGCACGCCGACTACGCAGCGGCCAAAGGCGCCGTTCAGACCGGCTTGCTCCTCAGCATGAAGAATGAAGCCGCTCGCATCGGCGATGACGTCAGAGTGAATGCCGTCGCACCGGGATGGACCGTGACCCCAAAACGTGCCGCCGCCGGTGTGGACCCCGAACACGTCGATCGAGCGACGTCGACGATGGCGCGCAAGGCACTGGCAACACCGCGCGACGTCGCCATCCAGGTGGTGGTGCTCGCCTCCGGTCGGCTGTCCCCTCACACGACGGGGCAGGTGGTCACCGTTGCCGGCGGGATGGAAGGCCGACTGGTTCCGTAGAGCGCAATCGACCGGGTGCGATTCGCAGTGAGCGAACCGCACCTGGTGCCCCGACCACAAACGTTTGCCG
>JABMPV010000148.1 GCA_013202595.1 bacterium | reverse complement strand
TGTCGGAGTACATGGAGAAGCACACGGTCAGCAGGCTGGTCGGCTCACCACCCGGATACGTCGGCTACGACGAGGGTGGCCAGCTGACCGAGGCCGTGCGCCGCAAGCCGTTCTCTGTGGTGCTGTTCGATGAGATCGAGAAGGCTCACCCCGATGTCTTCAACACGCTCCTACAGATTCTCGAAGACGGGCGGCTGACGGACGCTCAGGGCCGCTCCGTCGACTTCAAGAACACGGTCATCATCATGACCTCGAATCTTGGCACGGCCGAGCTCAAGAAGAAGGCCATCGGCTTCTCCCAGGACAGCGAGGCCGTGTCGTACGAGCAGATCAAGGCGAAGGTCACCGACGCCTTGAAGCAGCAGTTCAGGCCGGAGTTCCTCAACCGGATCGACGAGGTCATCGTCTTCCACGAGCTCACCATGGCCGAGGTCACCGAGATCGTCGACCTGATGATGATCAGGGTGCGCGAACAGTTGGCGTCCCAGGCTCTCGATCTGGTCCTCACCGAAGAGGCCAAGCATCTCCTCGCTTCAAAGGGCTACGACTCGCAACTCGGTGCGCGGCCGCTGCGCAGGGCCATCCAGCAGATGCTCGAAGACCCCCTGTCCGAGAAGGTGTTGTTCGGAGAATTCCCCGCCAACACGACAGTGCTCGTGGACGTCGATCCCGACGACTCCAGCGGTGTCATCTTCCAGGCGATCGCAACGCCTGATCAGCCTCCGGTGGAACTCGCCGAGTCGCAAGAGGGCTGACCTCCCTTCGGCCCGTCGGAGTTGTCCACAGGTCGATCGCCGCTCGATACAGGTATCTGCGCTGGCGTCTAGAATCGTGGTCGTGACCGCTCGCTGGCGGCCACAGGGACTATCGAGGAGCTTTTGATCAAATGGTGAAGAAACGCGGCGCGCTACTCGCGCTCCTGCTCGCCTTTGCACTGGTCATGGCCGCCTGCGGCGACGACGACGACGCCGTAACGACCACGACCGCAGCAGGGACGAGCCCCACAACGACGACAGCCACGACTGAGCCGCCCGCAGAGGCACTCAGCGTTGGTCTCGTCTATGACATCGGAGGCCGCGGTGACCAGTCGTTCAACGACTCGGCAGCCGCAGGCCTTGACCAGGCCAAGACCGAGTACGGCGTCGAAGCTACCGAGCTCGAGCCTGCCGCCGGTGGCGAGAACCGTGCTGAGTTGCTGAACCTTGTGTCCGAAGATGGCGCAGATTTGGTGATTGGTGTCGGCTTCTTGTTCGCCGAGGCAATGGCCGAGGCTGCAGCCAACTACCCGGACGTGAACTTCGGCATCGTCGACTCCGTGGTCGACGCACCGAATGTCCGCGGCATGGTGTTTGCTGAGCACGAGGGTTCGTTCCTCGTCGGTGCGGCCGCTGCACTCAAGTCGACGACGGGCCGTGTCGGCTTCATCGGTGGAGTCGAGATCGACCTCATCAAGAAGTTCGAAGCCGGCTTCATCGCCGGAGCCCAGTTCATCAACCCCGACATCCAGATCGACATCAAGTACATCTCCCAGCCCCCGGACTTCTCCGGATTCGGCGACCCCGCCAAGGGCCAGGAGATCGCTACGGGTATGTTCGATGCGGGCGCGGACATCGTCTATCACGCTGCCGGCGGTTCCGGCGGCGGGCTCTTCGCTGCTGCCAAGGCCGCCTCCGAGGCGACCGGCGAACAGCACTGGGCCATCGGTGTCGACTCCGACCAGTATCTGACGGCTGGCCCTGAGTTCCAGCCCTACATCCTGACCTCCATGCTCAAGCGCGTGGATACCGCTGTGTACAGCACGATCTCGGATGCAGCAGGCGGAATGTTCTCGGCAGGCGTTGTCGAGTACGGCCTTGCAGTCGACGGTGTCGGCTATGCCACCTCCGGTGGTTTCGTCGATGACATCTCTGCACAGCTGGAAGACCTCAAGGGTCAGATCGTCTCCGGCGCCATCACGGTTCCGGTCGTGCCCGGTGAGGTTGCAATCGTCAACCCCGTCGGTTCGCCTGAGAACCCGATCCAGGTGCTCTATGTGCCTTCGGTCTCCGCTGAAGAGATCGTGGCCGGCGGCGAACTCCTCGCCGCGCAGCTCAATGCCACCACCGGCCTGACCTACGAGGTCGTCGTCCCGACGTCCTACGCAGCAACGGTCGAGGCGATGTGTGCATCGCCGGACAACACGATCGGCTTCATCCCCGCCCAGGCGTACGTGCTGGCCAACCAGCTGTGCGGCGTGGATATCGGCTTGAAGTCGATCCGGTTCGGCTATGACGTCTACTGGACCCAGTTCATCGTCCCCCGCGACTCGGACATCCAGACGTTCGAGGATCTCGAGGGCAAGACGTGGGCCTATCCGGACGCCACATCCACCTCCGGTTTCCTGTTCCCCTCGGGCATGTTTGCCTCGACGGGCGTGACTCCGGGTGAAGGCTTCGAGGCAGGCGGCCACTCGGCCGTTGCCCGTGCCATCTACAACGGTGAGGCCGACTTCGGCACCACGTTCTACAGCCCGCCGGTCGATGCGGACTTCAATGTGCTGTGGGATGGGACGCCTGAGAACGCCGACGTTCCTGCCGATATCGTCGACACCTGCGCACTCGACGCAGACGGTCAGATCGAATGCTCGGGCACCTTCCCGAGGGACGCTCGCCGGAACATCCGCGAGGAAGCTCCGGACGTCGTCCAGATGGTCCGTATCGTCACCCTGTCGCCGGACATCCCGAACGACCTGATGACATTCGGTCCTGAGTTCGATGCCGATACGGCCGACGCGATCATGGCTGCGATGCTCGACTTCGCAGACACCGATCCGGATGCATTCGCGACGGCGTTCGACGCGTACTCGTGGAGCGGCGTTGCCGTTGCCACTGACGCCGAGATCGATCCCGTCCGGATCCTCCTGGACGCCATCGGATACAACATCGAAGACCTCGGCTGATCCAAGCCGGGAAATCGAAATGATGCGTGCGGGCGGGGCTTCGGCCCCGCCCGCTACGCGTCCCCCATCACCCGACATGACCGGTCCCAGGGGCGCTAGCCTCGGCGCAGTCGTGCGAACCCGGGAGGACGGATAGGCCATGGCGGCACCGGCTGCGGTAGAGCTCAAGGACATCACCAAGCGCTTTCCCGGCGTCATCGCCAATGATGGGATCCAGCTCAAGGTGGAGCGGGGTGAGATCCACGCGGTCGTCGGTGAGAACGGCGCCGGCAAGAGCACCCTGATGAAGATCCTCTACGGGATGCAGCAACCCGATGAGGGCGAGATCCTCGTCGACGGCGAGGTGACCACCTTTGGCTCGCCCCGTGAGGCGATCGACGTCGGTATCGGCATGGTCCACCAGCACTTCATGCTGGCCGACAATCTCACCGTTCTCGAGAACGTCGTTCTCGGCAGTGCTCCGGCACGTGGACCACGCATCCTCTCGGCGCTCGCGGCGCTTGTTCCCGGCGTCCTCATCTTCCTGGCATTCGTCCGGATGGGGTTCGCGGCAGACGGCAGCGGCCTGAGCGGCGGCGCCGGCTCGGCCATCCTGCTGGCGATTGCCGTCGGGGCGCTCCTGACATCGATCTGGGCTGCCTACAAGTCGTCCAAGCCGGCGATCGACTTCGTTTCGGCCCGCGAGGCGATTTCCCGACTGTCGGGTGCACACGGTATTGCTCTGGACACCAGGCAGCTGGTCGAAGAGCTGTCGGTGGGAGAGAAACAGCGGGTCGAGATCATCAAGGTGCTCTATCGCGGTGCCCGCATCCTCATCCTCGACGAGCCGACCTCGGTCCTGGTGCCCCAGGAGGTCGAGGAGCTGTTCGGTGACCTGCGTGCTCTGGTGGCCGACGGGGTCACCATCATCTTCATCTCGCACAAACTCGATGAGGTCCTTGCGATCGCCGACACCATCACGGTGGTCAGGGCGGGCAAGACCATTGCGACTGTGAAGCCCGAGGGCGTCTCGGCACGCGATCTGGCCGAGTTGATGGTCGGCAGCGAACTACCGACGGCGGCGACGACCGAGTCCACCGTGACCGACGTCCTCAAGGTCAGCATGAAGGACCTCGGGGCGAGAGGTGAGGGCGATCGCTGGCTGATCGAGGACGTCTCGTTCGACATCCACAAGGGTGAGATCCTCGGTGTCGCCGGGGTCGAGGGCAACGGCCAGCAGGAACTTGTCGATCTACTCCTCGGGATCCGGGCGGTCGATACCGGATCGATCGAACTCAACGGCGAGAACATCGCCAAGTGGAGCACGCGAGAGCGGCGCGAGGCCGGGATGGGGTTCATCCCCGCCGATCGGCACGGCCAGGGCTTGCTGCTGCCGTCACCGTTGTGGGAGAACGCGATGCTCGGCCATCAGTCGGTCGAACCCTTCTCCAACGGCCCCATGATCGATCGCAAGGGTGCTGTCGGACGGACCAATGAGATCATCGAGGGATACGACGTCCGGACTCCAGGCGTCGATACGACCGCAAAGGCTCTCTCCGGCGGCAATCAGCAGAAGTTCATCGTCGGAAGGGAGATGACCGCCAGCCCCAGCCTCCTGCTTGCCTCGCATCCGACTCGAGGTATCGACGTCGGGGCTCAGGCCGTCGTCTGGCAGTTGCTGCGCGACGCGAGGGCCAACGGCCTGGCCGTGCTCCTGATCTCGGCCGACCTCGAAGAGTTGATCGGCCTCTCCGACACCCTGATGGTGATCCTACGAGGCCGGATGGTGGCCACGCTCGATCCTGCGACGGTCACGGCGCCCGAACTGGGGTCCTACATGACGGGCGCCCAGCAAGAGGAGGTGGCGTCATGAAGCGCCGCTGGTTGTGGTCGCTGCTCGCCCCCCTGGCCGCAGTCCTGTTCGCTCTCGTCGTGTCTGGTGTGCTGCTGTGGGCCAGCGGGCACAATCCGTTCGAGGCCTTCAGCGAGATGATTCGCCACGGCATCTTCTCGGACAAGCAGGGATTCAGGGTCGACTCGCTGATCTCCACGATCAACAGGGCGATACCGCTGTACCTGTCGGCGATCGCCGTCGCCATCGGCTTCAAGATGGGGCTGTTCAACATCGGGGTCGAAGGCCAGTACAAGATCGCTGTCCTCGTTGCTGCGTCTCTCGGCGCTGCGGTGACGCTGCCCCCCATCCTCCACGTCCCCCTCATCGTCATCACGGCGATGCTGGTCGGCGCTTTGTGGTCCGGCATCCCCGGTCTGCTCAAGGTGACCAGAGGCGTGCACGAGGTCATCTCGACCATCATGATGAACTTCATCGCGACGGGGTTGGCGGCGTACTTGCTCGCTACCTACTTCCGGCGCGTCAATGAACCGGGCGAATTGGTCATCGAGACCAATGCGATCCCCGGGTCGGGACTCGTCCCTTCGCTCAACTCATGGATCGCCTGGATCGACCAGCGTCTCGGGTTCGTCGACCTCGACCCCGGCCGCCAGCATCTCCACGGATTCCTGATCGCAGCCATCATCGTCGGCGTCGCCTACCACTACATGGTGCAGCGGACCCGCTTCGGGTTCGAACTCCGTGCCTCGGGCATCAACCCGGGCGCAGCAAAGGCGAGCGGTGTCAACCCCAATGCCATGGTGGTCAAGACGATGGTGATCAGCGGGGCCATCGCCGGCCTGGTCGGCATGTCGTTCCTGCTGGGCTTCTTTGGCAAGTACACGATCGACTTCCCGACGATGCTGGGCTTCGACGGTATCGCGGTCGCACTGCTCGGCCGCAATCACCCCGTCGGGATGGCGTTCGGTGCCCTCATATTCGGCTGGTTCAACAGATCGGCCCAGATCCTCGATTTACGAGGCATCCCCAAGGAGATCGTCCAGATCATGCTCGGCATCGTGATCCTGTCCGTGGTGGTCGCCTACGCGGTGATCGGGCGGGTCATCGAACGCAGGGAGATCGCTGCAGCGCACGCCGCACTCGAGGACAAACAGGTTCCGGCAGCCATCGGGCCGCCTGATGCCTCTGCAAGGGAAGGGGGTGCGTCATGACCGACAAGACCACCACTCCTCAGGTCCCCGACGACAAGCCGCGCTTCTCGCTTGGAGGGTCGCAGACCTTCCTTTCGTCCTGGGGTGAGCGGCAGAACCCGACCGTCCGTCGATTCATCATGTTCGGGTTCGGCGCCCTGTTCCTCCTGTCGGTGGTCAGGGTGGTCACCGACTCTCCGGAACTGACGTCGTCGGGCACCTTTGGCTCGGCTCTGCGTCTCGCCGTCCCCATCATGCTCGCCGGTCTCGGAGGCATCTACGCAGAGCGCACGGGTGTCGTCAACATCGGCCTCGAGGGCATGATGATCCTCGGTACATGGTTCGGCGCATGGGGTGGCTTCCAATACGGCATCTGGTGGGGCGCTCTGATCGGCCTCATCGGCGGTGCCATGGGAGGCTTGCTGCATGCCGTGGCCACGGTCACGTTCAATGTCGATCACATCGTGTCTGGTGTCGCCATCAACCTGCTCGGTCTGGGCGGGATGCGGTACCTGTCGGTGATCTCGTACCCGCCCGGATCGGGCGGCGGAGCCACCCAGTCGCCCACCATCTCCGGGTCCATCCCCAAGGTCGATGTCCCGTTCCTGACGGGCGGTGAGTTGTTCGGCTGGCAGACACCCGACTTATTCGGGTGGGTCGAGAGTCAGGGTTGGTTCCTCGTCAGTGACATCGGGGGACTGCTCAAGGGCTTCTTCGGCGACCTGTCGGTGCTCATCATCCTGTGTGTGGCACTGGTCCCGCTGACCTGGTTCTTCTTGTGGAAGACCCCGCTGGGGCTCAGCATTCGATCGGTCGGAGAGAAGCCGGTGGCCTCGGAGTCACTGGGCGTGAACGTCTACAAGATGAAGTACATCGGCGTCGTCATCTCCGGTGCACTCGCCGGTCTCGGCGGAGCCGTGCTCGTCATCGAGTTCGCCAACATCTACCGGGAGGGCCAGGCGGGCGGCAGGGGTTTCATCGGCCTCGCAGCCATGATCGTCGGCAACTGGAGGCCGGTGGGCACGTTCGCCGCCGCCCTGTTGTTCGGCTTCGCCGACGCTCTGCAGTTGCGGAGCGAGGCGGCCATCCATGCACTGCTGCTGTTCGTGGCGATCGCGCTGTTCCTGGTGGCGGCCCGCGCGATGAGCCGTCAGTTCGGGATGCTCAAGGGATATGCGCCCGCTCCTGCCCCGGTTGTGCCGGAGGGCGCCCCGTGGACGACCCGCTATCGCTTCCTGATCCAGGCTGTGATCGTCGGTGCGATAGGGGCCACCGTTCTGGCGTGGTTCCTGATCTCGGAGACGGTGCCGAGTGAGTTCGTGTTCTTCACGCCGCACATCACCACGCTGGTCGTGATGTCGATCGCCTCACAGCGTCTGCGGATGCCTGCGGCGGATGGGCAGCCGTACCGCAAGGGTGAAGCGATGTAGGGTCCCCGGCTTCCGGCTGGGCCCGGTCTTCGACGTTCGATCCGGCATCGGTCGGATCGGCGCGCCCTGGCGATCCTCGAGTCGATCACGTCCTGGCGACGGTCCGGCGGGCGATCGCTACCGGGACGGTGGTGCGAAGGGCGGTGGCGGGGGGAGGCCGTCGTCGTGCTCCTGGCGGGACGGCTCATCGGGCCGGGGCCCCGGCATGGGTGCCTCGGGCACTCCGGGGCCGGGATGCGGCTCGGGAAACTCCGGCTGTGGCTGGACCTGATGCTCGCCCGTCTGGTAGGGCTGCTGGGGCGGATACGGGGCCACCGGCTCAGCGTGGTGCTGTTGTGGCACCGGATAGGGCTGCTGCGGGGGATATGGGTACTGGGCCGGGTGGGGCACAGGCGCCGACTGCTGCCATTGGGGAGACTCGACGACCAGGCCGGCGGGAACCCCGTCGAACACGCCGAGGAGGTGGGCTCCCGCTTCCAGCAAGGAGATGGCCCCGTTGACGTCTCTGATGCCGCCTGCGGCCTTGACTCTCAATCTGCCCGACGCCATGCGGAGCAGGACGCCGACCTTGGCAGGGTCGGCTGCACCGCCGCCGTACCCTGATGAGTTGACGACGTACGGGACGCCCGAATCGGCGATGGCATCGATGGCCGTCTCGACCTCGTCGCCCCACAGTTGATCCAGTTCCATGAGTGCGCGGACTGTGCCGCCTTCGAAGGCCTCTGCGACCCGGCTCAGGTGCTCGCGGTATTCGCGC
>JABMPV010000147.1 GCA_013202595.1 bacterium | reverse complement strand
CTACTACGGCGGCCCCGACCACAACGGCGGCCCCGACCACCACGGCAGCACCGACCACCACGGCTGCTCCGACGACCACCGAGGCTCCTGCCCCGGTCCACGTTCAACTCGACCTGGGGTACGTGATGCCTCAGACGGGCGGTCTAGCGGTCATCATTGATGCCCTCGTGAAGCCGCTCGAGATGGCCATCGATGAGATCACGGCTGCAGGCGGCGAAGTGACCCTCACTCCCGGCGACTCCGGTACCGACCCGCAGGTGGCGACCGTCACCGTGGACCGGTTCCTGAACGACCAGATCGACGGAATCGTCGGACCGGCAGCGACCGGCGTGACGCTCTCGGTGATCGACCGGATCACCGGTTCCAGCACGGTCATGTGCTCACCGTCCAACACGGGCGCGGCGCTCAGCGTCTATCCCGATGACGGCTTCTACTTCCGGACCGCTCCGTCGGACGTCCTCCAGGGCCCGGCTCTCGCGGACCTGATGACGGCAGACGGCGTCACCAATGTGGCGATCGTCTACCGCAACGACGAGTACGGCGCAGGGTTCAATGAGGTGCTCGCCGATGCGCTCGAGGCAAACGGCGTGGCCGTGGCAGCCCAGATCGGATACGACCCCAACGCAACCACCTTCGACGGTGAGGCCGCTCAGGTGGCCGGCGCAGGCGTGGACGGCATCGCTCTGGTGACGTTCGCAGAGGGCGCTCAGTTGCTGCAGGCTCTCAAGGAAGCCGATCTCGGCCAGGACAAGGTGGCCCTGTACGGCACAGACGGGTTCAAGGACTCCGTGACCGCAGCTGCCGTCGATCCGGATGATCCGACGGTGCTCCTGGGCATCCGCGGCACGGCGCCGTCGGCTGCTCCGCCAAATGGCGAGGCGACGTTCCCCGACAGGTTCGCAGCATTCGCCCCCGGCGTCCCGACGATCTTCTCGTCGCAGAGCTATGACTGCCTGATGACGATCGCGCTCGCCGCCGAGGTGGCCGGCTCGAACGACCCGGCCGTCTACGTGGCTGAGATGAACGATGTCACACGTGACGGGACCAAGTGCGAGTCCTATGCCGAGTGCTACGCACTCATCGCAGCGGGCGAGGACATCGACTACGACGGCGCCAGCGGCCCGCTCGACTTCACCGATATCGGTGAGCCGTCGATCGCCTCCTACGACGTGTGGGAGTACGACGCCGAAGGCAACGCCCAGACCCTCGAGCAGATCATCGCCGGCTAGTTCGGCTGATCGACTCGAAGAACCGACCGGAGCCCGGGCCACCACCCGGGCTCCGTCGCGTTTTGTGGAGGTTGGACCGCGTTCCGATGTCCGACGTCCGAAGGCCCTCCGTTCGGAGTGAGTGATTCCGCCGGTCTGGTGTCCGCCACGGAGACACGATGGAGCGTACGGCGCCTGGCTACGGATGTCGGATACCGGACGTCGGAACGCGGTGCCGAAGGTGCGCATGGAGTTGCGGCGCAGCCGGAACTCCCAAGGAACCGAGCGAAGCGAGGTTCCCCTACTCCACTCGACCCAGGGTCCCGAGGTACAGGTCGACAACCTTGGGGTCATGGAGCAGGGCTTCCCCTGTACCGGTGTAGGCGTTGGTGCCTTGATCGAGGACGTAGCCGCGGTCGCAGATGATGAGACAGCGGCGGGCGTTCTGCTCGACCATGACCACCGAGACGCCGGAGTCGGCGATGTGGCGAACCCGGTCGAAGACCATGTCCTGGTTGGCGGGGGAGAGGCCGGCCGACGGCTCATCGAGCAGCAGGACGCTCGGATCCATCATCAGCGCCCTGCCCATCGCCAGCATCTGGCGCTCGCCGCCCGAGAGATTGCCGGCCCGCTGGGTCGATCGTTCGGCCAGGAGCGGGAACAGTTCGGTGACGGCAGCGAAGCGCTCGGTCCACGCCGAAGGGCGCAGGTAGAGGCCCATGCGCAGGTTCTCCTCGACGGTGAGCGAAGGGAACACGTTGGCGCGCTGGGGGACGTAGCCGACCCCCCGTGCGACCAGTTCGTGGGCGGCGAGGGAAGTGATGTCGTCGTCGGCGAGTGTGACGGTGCCCGACCGCACCTCGACCAATCCGAACATGGCCTTGACCAGGGTGGACTTGCCTGCGCCGTTCGGGCCGATGATCCCGACCAGTTCGCCTTCACCGAGTTCCAGCGTGACCCCGCGCAGGATGTCCACGCCTGGGAGGTACCCGGCGATCAGGTCGTCTGCGAAGAGGAACGGGTTGCTCATCAGTCGACCCTCCCGTGCTGGGCTCCGAGGTACGCGTCGATGACCTCGGGGTTTCTGGCGACTACTCCCGGCGGGCCCTCGGCTATGACACGGCCCTGGGCCATGCAGACCACCCAGTCGGAGATCTCCTGGACGACATCCATGTCATGCTCGATGAAGACCACGGTGAGCCCATCGTCGCGCAGAGCCTTGATGTGCTCGAGCAGTGATTGGGTGAGCGCCGGGTTCACGCCGGCGGTCGGCTCGTCGAGCATCACCACATCGGGTTCGACAAGGAGAGCCCTGGCCATTTCGAGCAGTTTGCGCTGCCCCCCTGAGAGGCTGCCGGCGTACTCGTCGGCCATGTGGGCCAGCCCGAATCGCTCGAGGGCCGCGGTGGCAGTGGCAGTGTTCTTGGCCTCGATCGAGCGCCAGTGTCCCAAGAGCGAACCCCAGAAGGACTCGCCGACCTGATCCTGGGCAGCCACCAGCATGTTCTCCATGACGGTGAGGCGGGCCAGCGACTTGGTCAGCTGGAACGTGCGCACCATTCCCTTGCGGGCGACCCTGAACGCGGGAATGCCCACCAGGCGGCCGCCGTCGAGGTGCCACTCGCCGTGCTGGGGCTTGTCGAATCCGGTGAGGAGGTTGAACAGGGTGGTCTTGCCTGCGCCGTTGGGGCCGATCAGCGATGTGATCGTCCCGCGCTGGATCTCGAGGTGATCGACGTCGACAGCCACGAGACCGCCGAACGATCGCATGAGCCCGGAGACCACCAGAAGTGGGTCCGGTTTGGGAGTACCGGGCTCATGGGGAACCCGCAGGAGGGAGTTCTGCTCAGGAGTCATCGACCAGCATCTCCTCCCTGGACCCGAAGATCCCCTGGGGCCGGAACGCCATCAGCCACATGAGGCCGATACCCAGCAGCACGAATCGGATGGGCCCGATGTCGACGCTTTCGATGGCCGAGCCGAACCAGCCTTCTGCGACCGCTCCGGTCATGAATCCCGCCATGCCCTCGAACAGGAACCAGAAGATGACCGAGCCGATGATCGGGCCCCATAGTGTGCCCGCTCCGCCGAGGATGACGATGGCGAACGCGTAGAAGGTGAGCAGCGGCTGATAGGAGTCGGGGGTGACGTTCTGCTGGTCGACGGCGAGGACGATGCCCGCCATGGCCCCCATGGCCCCGCCGATCATCAGCGACTGCAGCTTGTACCCGAAGACGTTCTTGCCAAGGGACCTGGCGGCGTCTTCGTCTTCCCGGATGGCGCGGACGACACGGCCCCACGGGCTGGTGGTGAGCCGCCAGATGAGCAAGGTCGCGAGTGCGACGAGCGCCCATGCGACGAGGATCACCCAGAAGCGCTGTTCATCGAACCGGAACGTGCCTATCCCGTAGAGACCCTCGGGTAACGGATTGAGTGCGTAGAACTCATTGGCGAAGGTCTGCACGCCGAATACCGAGTTGGTGAGCGGATCGGCCCACGACGACCTGACGACCAGGCGGATGATCTCGCCTGCGGCGATGGTCACGATGGCGAGATAGTCGGCCCTGAGGCGGAGTGTGGGGATCCCCAGGAGGATTCCGAGAACCAGCGAGGCCAGGATCCCGATCGGGATGCCCAGCCAGAGTGAGCCGCCGAACTCGACCGTGAGCGCTGCGCCATAGGCGCCGACCAGCATGAATGCGACATGTCCGAAGTTGAGTAGCCCGGTGTAGCCGAACTGGAGATTGAGCCCGATTGACGAGAGGGCGTATGCGGCGGCAGGGACGCCGGCGGCGGCTCTCCCTGCGTCGATGAGGATCTTGAACCAGTCCATCAGCCGATCCTCTCTCGAGTTCCGAGGAGGCCCTGAGGCCGGATGAGCAGCATGACGACGAGGATCCCGAGAGCGATGACGTTCTTGAACTCGTTGGGCACCCAGAGCGTGCTCATCTCGACGGCGACGCCGATGGCGAAACCGCCGATCATGGCGCCGAACGCCGTCCCCAGACCTCCGAGGATGACCGCAGCGAAGATCAGCAGGAGCAGCTTGAAGCCCATGTCCCACTGCACCTGCTCGGACACGCCGAACATGACGCCACCGAGGCCGGCGAGGCCCGCTCCGACGATCCACGTGAACAGGATGACCCGCTGGACGTCGATGCCCGATGACTCCGCCAGATCGGCGTTGTCCGACACCGCTCGCATGGCGGTACCCAGTTTGGTCCGCTGCAGGAAGAGCCCCACGGCCACCAGCACGACGACCGTGAGCAGGATGATCCAGAGGTTCTTGGGCACGGTCGAGAAGCCGAGGAACGAGATCTCGTCCTGAACCGCATAGTCCCCGAATGGCCGCGGCTGGCCACCGAGGAGCACCAGGATCCCGTAGCGGAGCACGAACGACAGTCCGATCGAGATGACGATCATCGAGATGAGACTGGTTTGACGTCTTCTGAGCGGTCGCCAGATGGAAATCTCGTTGGCGGCGCCGAACGCCGCGACGAGTAAGACGGCCGGGATAGCAGCCACGAGGAGGTGCCATCCGGGACCCGCAGATGATGCATTGAAGAGGAAGGCGATTGCGGCGCCCATCGTGATCATTTCGCCATGCGCGAAATTGACCAACCCTGTGACGCCGAAGATGAGCGACAATCCGATGGCGGACAGGGCGATGATCGCACCGAGTTTCAGACCGAAGATGAACAGGTCGCCTGCCCGTTCCCACGTGCCCGTGCCGCCGCCGATCCCCGGTCCGAGGGCGAATCGGACGAACTTCGATTGGCCGTCGCGGACCACCACCTCGGGGAGGATCTGCTTCTCCGGATCGGTGAGCGCGACCCCTCCGGGAAGTGTGCCCAGATCGATCTCCACCTGGTAGGTGCCGCCGCCGGGAAGGGGCAGCGACCAGTCTCCTGCGTCGTCGGAGACCGCTTCCCCGATCAGTTCACCATCGAGGTGGACGATGATGGTGACCCCCGGTACGGGAGTCCTGTCCTCACCCTCGATCCTCAGCAGATTGCCGTTCATGGAGGTGTCTGCCGTCTGTGCCATCGCAGTCCCTGCGAACAGGGTTGCAAGCAGCGCGACTATCAGCGCGGCGGCTGCGCCCATCCGACCGGAGCGATGGAGTCGGGTCATGAAGGCATGGAGTGTAGAACCAACCGGGTGCGCTCCTTGATTCGGGCGCGACGATGCCCGCCGATGGGCGGGCATCGAAGTGGTGAGGGACCAGTGCCCCGACCACAAACGTTTGCCG
>JABMPV010000146.1 GCA_013202595.1 bacterium | reverse complement strand
TCGACCGTGACATCGGCATCGGCGTCGGCGCTCAGGGCACCGTCGACCGAAGCGTCTGCATCGATCGAGGTGTCCCCGTCGAGGTCTGCCTCCGCCTCGGCCTCCATTGCGCCGACCGGGGTCGCCGCCCCGGAGCTTCCGGCGGCAAGGGCGGCCTCGAGCTCACCGATGCGAGCGTCGCGTTCGGCGAACGACACCTGCAGCCCCTCCAACTCGCGGCGGGCTTCCCCGCGCTGCATCCGCGCAGCGTCGAGATCCACCTGGAGGTCGGAGATCCTGCCCTGGAGCTCTGCGACGGTGCGGCCACTGGCCGCTGCGGCTGCCGTTGCCTCTGCCTCGGCAGCAACCTTGGCTTCCGCTGCGACGGCGAGACGCCCCAATTGCCCCTCGAGGTCGGCGACCGAAGCGTCTCGTTCGGCGATCGTGGCCTGGAGCGTCGGGATGTCGCCGGCGGCGAGCAGCCCTTCGAGCTCGCGACGAGCCTCACTGCGCTGGATGCGGGCCGCGTCGAGATCCACCTGGAGCTCGCCGATGCGTACTTCGAGGGCGGCGGTCCCGCCCACGGCTGCGGCGGCGGCAGCCGCAGCCTTTGCCTGAGTAGCGGTGATCGCGTCGAATTCTGCCTGAAGCGAATCAGCCCGCGCGGTGGCAGCCTCGAGTTCCACCCTGAGCGTGTCGAGCGCCCGATCGTGGGCCCTGGCGCCCTCGAGGTCGGACTCGAGTGAAGCCATCCGATCCTTGGCCGCAGTGAGGTCCGCTTCCAGGGAGGCAGACAGGGTGGCCGACCGCTCGGCATCGGCGAGAGCCACATCGAGCTCGGTCCGGGCCGATGTGAGAGCGGCCTCACACTCCGAGACCCTTGCGTCAGCCGCTTCGACGTCGGCCCCGCTCTCATCGCCGCCTCCCGATGCGGGCGCTACGCCCGGCGACCAGTGACGCAACAGCCATCCGACGATGAGGCCGATGATGGCCGCGACGACCAAGAACAGGACGATCTGTCCGATCAACCATGCCATGTCAGCCAGCTCCTTCCACGGTGAACTCGATTCTCCTATTGGCCGCCTGGCCCTCCTCGGTGGAGTTGTCGGCGATCGGCTGTGTCTCGCCGAACCCGATCGCCGTCACCTGGACGGGATCGACTCCGGCATCGATCAAGTAGTTGGCGACCGAGTCGGCCCGGGCCTGACTCAAGGCGAGATTGCCGTCGGGGTCGCCAACATCGTCGGTGTGCCCTGAGATCTGGATGCGGGCACCCGGATTCCTGTTGATCAACCGGGCGAGTCGATCCAGGAGGACCGAGCCTTCGGTGGCGATCTCTGTGGATCCGGTGGCGAACAGGATGCTTGCGTCGGAGACCGCTGCATTGAGTTCGGTCTCGAGTGAGGAGGCGGTTGCCGCGTCAGGCGCTCCGGCGACTGACAGGTTGTTCTCGACGGGCATCCCGAGGGCCCCGAGACCGCCCATGACGGTGGCGATCCTTGCCTCGCTGGCCACGGTGCCCCCGACGGTGGCCGATTCATCGCTGATCTCCAGCGACGGCTCAGCGACTCCTCGCAACCCCCGGATGGCGTCGGGCAGGCCGGTGAGCCAGGGCGGAGACCCGGTCGAGGCGTCTATGACGAGCTGGGAGTCGACTGAGTCTCCATATACGGCCGATGCCGCGTCGGCGATGGCGTCGGCATCTTCGGGGGTGGGTACGGTGCCGATCAGGACGGCTCCGCCGTCAGCCGTGGTGGCGAGTGAGAACCCTGCGATCGCAGCCACCGGCGCCTCCGTCGTGGTGGTAACCGGCGCCGCCACGGCGATCAGCCCGTCGACCACCCGAACGCCCTCGAGGTCGTCGATGATCTGGAGTGCCGTGAGTCGGTCGCCCTCGGACATGACGCTGCCCGATAAGGTGGCATCCCTGCCCTCGAACTCGACCACGACTCCGTTGATCCCTGCCGACGCGAGGGCGCCGTCGGCGCGGCGGGTGAGGTCGTCTTCCATGGGTCCCCTTTGCACGGCGATGGCGAGCACCGCCACGATTGCGAGGGCCACTACGCCAAGGACGATGAGTATGGACCTGCGGCCCTGTTCCGAAGGGTTCATGTTTGAGGAGTGCTCCGGCATCGCTTGCTGCGACCGGAGGATAGATCGATACGGGGGGCCGAGTCAGATCGACTCGCCGTAGTGCTCCTCGTGCAGCGATATGGCGCGCTTCGACCATTCATCGCGATTCACGATGACGCCGTCGAGCAGGTCCTTGATGACGGAAGCCGAATTGTCGTCGAGCATGGCCACGTCGCGGTATGTGGACACTCCCATACCGGCCAGGACGATTTCGACCGAGTCGTCGATTCCGGGAATCAGCGTCAGGTCGTCGGCAGTGAGCGCAGGAAACGACTCGGCCGCTGCCACCGGATTGCTCGACGAGGTGGGCCGCACGCGCTGCAGTCTGACCACATTGGATAGGTCGAGGCCTGCGTCCGCGCCGATGGCCGGCTTGGGAGACGCCGGGGCGTTTGAATGGGCTGAAGGATCGGGGCAGGTGTGACTGGCGAGTTCGGTCAGTTCCACTTCCAGTAGTTCGATCTTGTGCTCGAGTTCCGAGTCGGTCGATCTGGTTGGAGCCCCGGCCATCATTTCGCTGATCTGACGCTCCGCCTCGGCCAGTTCGGCCTCGAGCGCCTCGAGGCGCACGTCGTCTTCCGGGGGGTCCTCACTGGATCCGGATCTGGCGGCATCGAGTTCCCCGGTCACCTGGTGGAGTTTGATCGTCACTTGCGCCACCTCTGCGTGCGCGGCTCTGACGTCCTCGTCGCGGGTGGCGAGTCTGGTCTTCCAGTCTTGGCGAGTGTCGCTCGGCTTCTGCCACGCGTGCCATCCCCAACCGAGCAGGAGCCCCGCGAGGAGGGCAATCGCCCAACCGATCCAGATCAACATCGCGGGCCTGCTCCGAGTGGTGAGTCCATGGTCAAATCGACGCTACTCGGGCCGTGCTTGATCGCTGCGCCGGGCGGCCCTTTGGAGCAGATCCGTGGCCTGCTCGACCCAGCGATCCCGCTCGGCACGCCCCTTGAAGACGCCGAGTGCCTCGTCGATGGCGTCGAAATGGGACGGTTGGAGCGCAGCGATGTCTTGGAGGCCGGTGTGGCCGAGCGAGTGGAGGGCCGTGGCGATCGTTTCGCCGATCCCGTTGATCCTGGTCAGGTCGGTGGGATCGATCTCCTCCTCGACTGCGTCGGTGCCCGCCGTCAATCGGGCGATGATCTCTTCCTTCTCGATGAGAGCATCGTGCTGTTGGGCGATCCGTCGTTCGAACAGGCGGCGCCACACGGCGATCCGGTCCTCGAGGCGCCTGCGGAACGCAACATCGATCTCGCCGTACCCCGACCGGGCGGAGGCCTGCGATGCGGTGCGAGCGGCCAATGCCGCCTCGAGCGAGGCGATCCTTGCCAGATCGTGCTCACGCCCATTGCCCGAACCGGGCATCTGAGATGCCGCACCCGCTGCGGCATCGGCCGCTCGAACGGCTGCGCCTTCGGCCTCCCGAACCCGGCTCTCTGCGTCTGTGAGAGCCCTCTCGAGTGAATCTGCGTGCCTGACACGGTGCTCGGCATCAGCGAGCAGCGCCTCGAGTTCGGCGTTCCTGCGCTCGAGGTGCTCGATCTCTCTTCGCCGGGCAGCCAGAAGGGCGTCCAGTCGGGCTCTCAGGGTCGCAACCTCGGCGTCGCGCACCGTGAGCAGTTCTGCCGATCCCGTCAACTCGTCGACCTGCCGTCGGAGGCGCGCGATATGGACATCCCGGGCGACGATCGGGTCGCCGGGCACCTCTGCGTCCGGCGCGCGGGTGGTTTCGATGCTCATCTTCAACGAGTGTACGGCCCCGGGCGCACGATGCCTGCAAGGAGTAGCGTCAAGGCGTGAAAGTGCGACGCGCCACCCGTGTGGATCTCGTACCGGTCGGAAGGATCGCCGACGCCGCCCACTGGGAGAGTTACCGCGGCCTGTTGACCGGCCAGACCATCTCGGCGCTGCTCCAGCGTGACTACTCCCCCGCTTCGATCAGCCGGCGGATCCTGCGCGGCAGCCTGCTTGTCGCAGAGGGGTGGGACGGTTCGGTGATCGGCTTCGCCGACGCCAGCGTCGATGACGATCACATGCAGCTCACATCGGTGTCGACCGATCCGCCATCTCGCCGCCACGGTGTTGGGACATCACTGGTACGCGCGCTACATCAGATGGCGCTCGATCTGCCGGTGTGTGCCGACGTCGTGCTCGGCAACGACAGCGGCGAGGGCTTCTACGAGGCTCTCGGTTTCGCCCCGGGAGAAGTGGTGACCGATCACGTGGACGGCGACGATCTGGTGTCGCGGCGGTGGTGGCTGGCACCCCCTGCCTCGCTAGGATCGCCCGTATCGTGACGCCTGATTTGAAGACGCTGCCCAAGGTCCTGTTGCACGACCACCTCGACGGCGGAGTCCGCCCTTCCACGGTGGCAGAACTGGCTGCCGGCATCGGCTACGACGGTCTGGGCACCGTCGATCCCGAGGTGGTCGCAGTGCGCCTGCATCAGGGTGAATCGGGTTCGCTGGAGACCTATCTCGAGGCCTTCGATCACACCCTGGCAGTCATGCAGACGCCCGAAGCCATCACCAGGGTCGCAACCGAGGCCGTTGAGGACCTCGCAGCGGACGGCGTCGTGTACGCCGAGATCCGGTTCGCTCCGACGCTCCATACCGTCGGCGGCCTGAATCGCCGAGAGGTGGTGAGAGCCGTGCTCGACGGT
Organism: bacterium; assembly: GCA_013202595.1. Taxonomy (GTDB): domain Bacteria; phylum Actinomycetota; class Acidimicrobiia; order Spongiisociales; family UBA11373; genus JABMPV01. Next base: position 6,486 of record JABMPV010000146.1, on the reverse strand, counting down.
CTTCATGCCGGGTCGGCTGCAACCGGCGTGCCGGCGTTTGCCATCCTCGATGCAATGCGCCAGGACACCGACTCCGAGGAGATCGCCCAGCTCGCCCACACCTTCAGGGGTGACGGCGTCGTGGCGTTCGATCTCGCCGGACCCGAGCGCGGGTTCCCGGCATCGGGTCACTCACCTGCATGCGAGTTCGTCACCGATCGCAAACTCCACATGACCCTGCATGCGGGAGAGGGCGACGGGCCCGCCAGCATCGAAGACGCGCTGAACTGTGGAGCGGAGCGCATTGGTCACGGCGTGAGGGTCATCGAGGACTGCACCGTCCTCGATGGGCGGATCACGGCGATGGGGCCGATCGCCAGCCGGGTGCATGCAGGCCAGGTGGCACTCGAGGTCTGCCCATGGTCCAACGTCCATACCCTCGGGATCGCTCCGGGCGACCACCCGGTGGGCCTGCTCCGCGACGCCGGCTTCGCCGTGACGCTCAACACCGACAATCGCCTGATGTCGGGAACCTCGATGACGGCCGAATTTACCTTCGCCGTCGAGCACCACGGCTTCACATCGGCGGACTTCGAGAGGGTGACGATGACCGCGATCGGCGCAGCCTTCTGTAGCGACGGCCTGAAGGACTCGGTTCGCGCGTGGATCGAAAAGGGTTACTCGGCTTCCTAGCCGGTGGATTCTCGGCTGCTCAGCCGCCCAGTCTGCGATCGAGCCAGGTCGTGACGGTCTCGAGGGCCCTGGCACCCCCTTCCTCGTTGAACGACTCGTGGCGGAACCCGGGGAACACCACGCGTTCGGAGTCGGGAAGGCCCGCGAACACGCCGGAGGACGCCGTAGGGACGATGGTGTCCTCAGCGCCGTGGATCACCAGCAATGGAAGTGTGAGGCGGGCGACGTTGGCCCTGGTGTCGGTCATGGCAGCGAGCGACTCCCTGCCGAATCGGGCGGAGGTCTTGGTGAGGACGAGTGAGTCGCCGAAATAGGCCTCTCCAACCGCTGGATCGCGCGACAGTTGATCGCCGCTGAGACCGTTGGGTATCGCCAGCTTGGGCGTGAGGCGCCCCATCACCCTCGCCATGACGAGCTTGACCTTTGGGAGCGTCGCCTCGATGGCCGGCGCCGAGAGCACCAGGAGGTCCGGCCGGGTCCTGGCCGGGTCCTCGGTATAGGCGGCTGCGATGAGACCGCCGAGAGAATGCCCGATGAGGACGAACGGCACGCCCGGTGCCTGGCGTCTGGCGACGGATGCTTCGAGATCATCGAGGACATCGTCGAAGGATTCCATGTGCGCTCGCGGGCCCCCGCTGCGGCCGTGGCCGCGCAGATCGGTGGCATCGACGGCGAACCCCGCGGCAGCGAGGTGGCCGCCGACGTGCTCGTAGCGGCCGCTGTGCTCGCCGAGGCCGTGCACGAGGACGATCGATGCTCTGGGATCGCGGGGCGGCATCCAGGAGCGAGTGAATTGATCCATGCCGTCGGGTGCCGAGTGGATCGCAGTCGTGCTCATCCGTGAACCTCCACACATCGGGCTGCTGCGCCTGCAATGCCGGCATTGTTGAGGAGCTCCGCCGGTATCAGCTCAGCATTCGTTTCGAGGAGCGGGACCCACCGGTCGGCTCGCTTGCTGACGCCGCCTCCGACGATGATCAACTCGGGCCAGAACAGTGACTCGACGTAGTCGAGGTACTCGTTGACGATCTCTGCCCAGTCCCTCCAGGAGAGATCATGATCCTGCCGTGCGACGGCTGAGGCGCGTTCTTCTGCCGAATCGCCCCACATTTGGAGATGTCCCAATTCGGTGTTGGGCACAAGCCTCCCGTCGATGAAGAGCGCACTGCCGATGCCCGTCCCGAATGTCAGGAGCAGCACGACGCCACTGTGACCCTCTCCTGCACCCCAGCGCATCTCGGCGATCCCTGCGGCGTCGGCGTCGTTGATGAGTGAGATCCTGGTGCCGACGGCGGAAGCCAGGAGCGACACCCCATCGCGGCCGATCCACGACTTGTCGATGTTGGCGGCGGACTCGACGATCCCGTTGCGAACGACCGAAGGGAGCGCACACCCCACCGGCCCATTCCAGCCGCTGCGGCGGACCACCTCGGCAACGGTCTCTGCGACGGCTTCCGGAGTCGCAGGTTGAGGAGTGGCGATCTTCAAGCGATCGCTCACGAGCTCACCGGTCGTCAGGTCGACGATGCCACCCTTGATGCCGGTGCCGCCTACATCTACTCCCATGGACTTGGTCACTGGGAATCCTCCATGAACCAGGTGAGAACCGGAGAGCGGGCTGCGCCAGCGTCGTCCAAACGGCTCACGGGCGTGTGATGTGGAGCGTCGTGGAGATACTCGGGATCCTGCCGCGCGACGTCGGCGATCTCGAGAAGCGCCTTCGCCAGTGCTTCGACGGTCTCGGGTGACTCGGTCTCGGTCGGCTCCAGCATGAGAGCCTCATCGACCACCAGCGGGAAATACACCGTGGGAGCGTGGAATCCGTAGTCGGGCAGGGCCTTGGCCACGTCCATGGCTCGTATGCCCGTCTCCTTCTTCAGGTTCTCCGCAGATGCAACGAACTCGTGCATGCACGGCGCCGTGTACGGGATGGCGTACTCCTTGCCGACCAGGTGCTCCAGGTACCTGGCGTTCAGCACGGACCGCTGAGCGACCCGTTCGAGGCCCGGACCGCCGAGTGCCAGCATGTAGGTGAGGGCACGGACGACAACGAGCATGTTGCCGTGGTTGCCGTGGACTCTCCCGATCGAAGCGGCTGGCTGCTCCCACACGATCGCCCCGTCGCCTGCCGGCGTCGGGATCGGGCCCGGAAGGTATTGGATGAGCCGCTCGACCACCGCCACGGGCCCCGAGCCGGGACCTCCCCCGCCGTGGGGGGTGGCGAAGGTCTTGTGGAGATTGGAGTGGACGATGTCGAAGCCCATGTCGCCGGGCCGTACCACCCCGAGGATCGCGTTGAGATTGGCTCCGTCGTAGTAGACCAGTCCGTCCACTTCGTGGATGATCTGTGCGATCACCTCGATGTCTTCCTCGAAGAGTCCCAGCGTGTTCGGGTTCGTGAGCATCAGCCCGGCCGTGTCCTCATCCACGACGGCACGAAGAGCGTCGATGTCCACCATGCCCTTGGCATTGGAGGGCACCGAGACCGCCTCGTATCCGGCGAGGGTCACGGAGGCGGGATTGGTCCCGTGCGAGGCATCGGGGATGACCACCTTGTGCCTGGGATGGCCCTTCTCCTGGTGGTACGCCCGCATGATGAGCAGTCCGGTCAGTTCGCCGGCTGCGCCGGCGGGTGGCTGGAAGGAAGCGCGCGACATGCCGGTCAGTTCGCACAGGATGCGCTCTGCCTCGACGACCGCCTCCAGGATGCCCTGGGTGAGCTGTGCGGGTGCGGACGGATGGAGGTCCCTGAACCCGGGGAGCTCCGCCGCCCAGTCGCACACCTTGGGGTTGTACTTCATGGTGCATGACCCGAGCGGATATGCGCCGAGATCCACGCCGAAGTTCCTGTGCGCCAATCTCGTGAAATGGGCGACCAGATCGCGTTCGGCCACCTCGGGAAGTGCCGGAGGTGCGTCCGCCATCTCAGGGAGATCGAGATTCCGCCTGGGCACATCGAGATCCGGCAGCGACCAGGCCTGGCGCCCCGGTGCCGAGAGATCACGGAGGGTCGGCTCGGCCGAACCACCGACGAGCGGGGTCGAAGATGCACGTGCTCCGGGGTCACGCATCGGCGATCACCTCCTCGAGTGCTGTCGCATAGCCGTCGAGATCCTCCTTGGTCCGCTGCTCTGTGACTGCCACGAGGAGGCCACCGGGGAGATCTGGATAGTGGTGTGGCAGCGGGATGCCGGCGAGATAGCCTCGTTCGGCCATCGCCAGGACGACCTCGTCGGGATCCAAGGGCAGGAGCACGGGGAACTCGCGGGCAAAGGCCGAGTCGACTCCGATGTGCACGGCCTTGATCTGTTCGATTCTCTTTGCCAGGTAGTGCGCCTTCTGGATGGACTGGTTGGCGGTCTCCCTGATCCCGTTCGGCCCCAGCCATGACAGGTGGATTGCTGCAGCCACGGCGTTGAGCGTCTGATTGGTGCAGATGTTCGACGACGCCTTCTCGCGGCGGATGTCTTGCTCTCTGGTGCGCAGCGTCAGCGTGTAGCCGGTGCGCCCGAATCGATCCACAGTTCTGCCCGAAAGCCGGCCGGGCACCCGGCGCATCAGTTTCTCGGTCACGGCGAACAGACCGACGACCGGTCCCCCGAAGGACATCGGGTTGCCGAGAGGCTGGCCTTCTGCAAATGCGACGTCACAGCCGGCTGCTCCGGGAGAGCGCAGCGTCCCGAGCATGATCGGATCCACTGCGGCTATCGCGAGAGCGCCCTTGTCGTGTGCGAGCGCCACCGCCTCGTCATAGTCCTCGATCACGCCCAGGTAGTTGGGTTGACCGAACACCATAGCCGCCGGTTCGCCGGGAGCGTCGTGGGCCCAGGCGGTCCGTCCTCCGACGATGGGATGCTCGATGACTGTGAGATCTCTGGCGTGTGCAAACGTCTCGATGACCTCGCGGGTGTGGGGGTTGAGTCCCCTCGACACCCACACCTCCGACCTGCGGGTTGCGGCGACGGCGAGATTGACGGCTTCGAGGCCGGCAGTGGGGCCGTCGTAGAGCGAGGCATTTGCGATCGGGAGGCCAGTGATAGCGGCGACCATCGACTGGAACTCGTAGAGCACCTGCAGGACGCCCTGGGAGACCTCGCTCTGGTACGGCGTGTACGACGTCACGAATTCTGGTCGCATGGTGAGTGCTCTGACCACTGGCGGGAGATAGTGGTCGTAGATCCCCCCACCGGCGAAGCAGGTGAGGCCCGCAGTGTTGCGAGCGGACATGCCGCCGATCCGGGCCATGACCTCGGGTTCGGACAGGGGGGTGGGCAGGTCGAGTGCGCCGTCGAGTCTGGCGTGCTCGGGGATGTGGGAGAACAGGTCCTCCGGTCGTTCGAGCGACAGGATGCCGAGCATGCGCGTGACATCTGCGTCACTGTGGGGTGTGAAGTCCATCAACGCTCCAGAAAGGGTGGGTTCACTCTGTCCGCGGGGACCCAGCGTCCCCTGATCTCGACGGCGACCTCGCTGCCATCGGGACCGGGATCCGGGCTCACGTAGCCCATACCGATCCCATATCCGAGGGTCGGGCTGTGGTTGCCGCTCGCCACGAGGCCCTCGGAGTCTCCACAGCGCAGCGGATACCCGTGACGCGGGACGCCCCGCTCGAGCAACCGGAATGCGATCATCCGCTTCGTCAGGCCATCCCGGCGCTGGGCTGCCAGCGCTTCGCTGCCGACGAAGCCGCCATCGCCGACGACCCACTCGAGGCCCGCCTCGAGTGGGGTGATCGTGCGATCGAGATCCTGGCCCCAGAGGGAGTAGCCCATCTCCAGACGGAGTGTGTCTCTCGCTCCCAGGCCACACGCTTTCGCTCCGGCAGCGAGCAACTCACGAAGCACAGAGGGCGACGACTCGGCGGGAATCGCCAACTCACCGCCGGCCTCGCCTGTGTACCCGGTGCCGGCGGCATGAATGGAGATGCCGGCGTGGTCGAAGGTATCGACCCTGAAGCGGCGGGGACGCCAGCCGAAGACTCGTTCGAGAAGGTCGGGCGCCTCCGGCCCCTGCACGGCGACCATGGCCGTCCTGGGCCGAACATCGTCGATCTCCATCGCTGAGGTGGCTTCCCGCCGTACGGCGTCGATCACGTCACTGTGGTTGGCGCCGTTGGGGAGGACCCAGTAGTCGTCCTCGTCCCATCGCCACACGATGATGTCGTCGACGACACCGCCGTCGGGAGTGAGCATCATCGTGTACTGGGCGCGCCCGGGGGAGATCCTGTTGAGATCGTTGCAGAGGAGGCGTTCGAGCACCGCCGTGGTTCCCGGCCCTCTCGCCGAGAGCCTGCCGAGGTGCGAGACGTCGAAGACGCCGACACTCTCGCGTACCGCGGCGTGTTCGGCCAGGGTGCCTTCGAATTGCACGGGCATCGACCATCCGGCGAAATCGACGAAACGGCCTCCCAAATCGGCGTTGACCGTGTGCAGCGGCGAGGTGCGTTGTTGTGGTGTGTCGGTCACGCTTCGCAGCCTACCTGAGCGCGGATTCACGCTCAGGCCTGCATTGATCGACCCGCCTGTTCAGGCTTCGACGGCGGTTGCCGCCTCGCTGAGGTTCACTACCTGAGGCGGCCCGGGCATCCGCGTCGGAGCGGGGCTCTCCTCGGAATCCCGAGCCGAATCGAGCCCGTACTTCACGAGCAGGTTCAGATAGTCGCGTTGGTACAAGATCTTGCAGTTGATCCCGGGATGGTGCTCGCGGAGCAACCGGACCTTGCGATTCTTCTTTGTGACGAGATTCTGGTTCATGGTCGTGATCTCGATGAACCGGTCATCGCCGGGCAGGTAGAAATCGGGGGTGAAGAAACCC
>JABMPV010000145.1 GCA_013202595.1 bacterium | reverse complement strand
GTTCTTGTTGGCGCCGACCGTGCCGTCGGCACCGAGACCGAAGAACAGGGCTCGGATCACACCATCCGGTTCGGCAGTCCACTCCGGGTCGTAGTCGAGGCTCATGTGTGTGACGTCATCCACGATCCCCACCGTGAAGTGGGTTCGCGGCGAGTCACTCGACAAATCGTCGAACACGGCCTTGACCATTGCCGGGGTGAATTCCTTCGAAGACAAGCCGTAGCGGCCGCCGACGATCTTCGGCATGCCGCCGGTCAGCGGAAGCGATCCATCGTTGAAGGCCTCGACCGCCGCCGTCACGACGTCCTGGTACACGGGTTCACCCGTGGCACCCGGCTCCTTGGTGCGATCGAGCACCGAGATGGAACGTACGGTCTCAGGCATCGCCGAGAAGAACGCCGATGCGTCGAAGGGGCGGTACAGCCGCACGATGAGGGCACCCACCTTCTCGCCCTCTGCGACGAGGCGGGTGACGGCTTCACGGGCGGCCCCCACACCGGACCCCATCAGCACGACGACTCGCTCGGCGTCGGGTGCGCCGACGTAGTCGAACAGCTTGTAGGAGCGTCCGGTCAATGCCTCGAACCGGTCCATCTCTTCCTGGACGATTCCCGGGACCGCCGTGTAGAAACTGTTGCAGGCTTCACGGGCCTGGAAGAAGACGTCGGGGTTCTGTGCCGTGCCGCGCAGAACGGGACGCTCGGGGTCCATGGCCCGAAGGCGGTGGGCGGCGACCGAATCCATGTCGATCAGCGACCGGAGGTCGTCGTCGGTGAGTCGCTCCATCTTTGCGACCTCGTGCGAGGTACGGAACCCGTCGAAGAAATGGAGGAACGGGAGGCGGGCCCGGAGCGTCGCCACGTGGGCCACGGCGGCCATGTCCTGTGCTTCCTGCACCGAGGACGAGGCGAGCAGCGCATATCCCGTCTGGCGGGCACCCATGACGTCGCTGTGGTCGCCAAAGATGGAGAGCGCGTGAGTGGCGACGGTGCGGGCTGCGACGTGAATGACACCGGCAGATAATTCACCGGCGATCTTGTACATGTTGGGCAGCATCAGCAGGAGGCCCTGCGAGGCCGTGAACGTGGTCGTGAGCGCGCCGGCCTGGATGGAACCGTGGCAGGCGCCTGCAGCGCCACCTTCGGACTGCATCTCGACGACTTCGGGGATCGTTCCCCATACGTTGGTTTCACCGGCATTCGACCAGGTGTCTGACAACTCGCCCATGGGCGACGATGGAGTGATCGGATAGATCGCAATCACCTCTGAGAGGCGATGTGCCACGAAGGCGGCGGCTTCGTTGCCGTCGACCGTGACGATGGGGCGGGACACGCGCTCCTCCTCGATTGGTCTGCAAACGACATCATCGTTGGAAGCGGTCCCATAAGGCAGGGGCGAAAGGTCCCTAGTGCCGTGCCGAACGGCTACCCAAGGCTTCGCCTTGGGTAGCCGCCCGTGGCAGTGCCCCGCCGGAACTCCAGGCAGCGGATCGCCTTCGGTAGCCGCCCGTGGCAGTGCCCCGCCGAAACTGCAGGCTCCCAGGAGCGCTAGATGGTGGCTCCTCGATCCATTGGAGAGTTCCGGCTTTGCCGGAACTCCAGACAACTACGACGGGATGATCCAGCTACCCCGCTTCCCGGGAAGAGCGGCTATTCAGCGGAGGCCTCGCCGCGATTCATTCCGAGCACTGTGTGGACGTGTGGGCGAGTTCGGGGAGATCGGCGCGATATTGCGTGATCCGGACCGCCCTCACGCTTGGGTCCCGGCCAGGATCGAGACCAGTTCGGGGACATCGGGGACGCGACCGGAGAACACGACGATTCCGTCGACGACGAGTGCCGGGGTGGCCATGACCCCATAACCGGCGATCTGTGAGTAGTCGGTGACCATCTCGATGGTGCCTTCGGCTCCGAGTTGGCCGAGTGCCAGGTTGGTTCTGTCTTCGAGGGTGTGACAGTTGGCGCAACCGGCACCGAGGACCTTGATCTGCATCCATGGTTCCTTTCTCATAGGACTGCGTTGAACAGGAAGCCGACGACCAGGATCCCTGAGCCGACGACTCCGACGAAGGTGGCAAGGAGGCGGGGCCGGAGTACGCGGCGTAGAAGCACCATTTCGGGGAGGGAGAGGGCGACTACCGACATCATGAACGCGAGCGACGTGCCCAGGGCGACACCTTTGGCATGGAGCGCCTCGACGAGGGGGATGGTCCCGGCTGCGTTGGAGTAGAGCGGAATACCGAGGATGACTGCGACGGGTACCGCCAGGGGATTGTCGGATCCGGCGTAGCGGGCGAAGAAATCTTCGGGGGCCCATCCGTGGATGGCGGCGCCAATGGCAATCCCTACCAGCAGATACGGCCAGATCTTCCCGACTATCTCGGCCACCTCGGCACGAGCGAGGTTGAACCGTTCCCGCCAAGACGGCCTGTGTGCGGCGGCCTGCATCTCTCCGACCGTGGTCTGGTAGACGAATGGTTCGACCCACCGTTCGAGGCCCAATCGCCCGATGACGACGCCGGCGGTGATCGCTATCGCCAATCCTGTGGCTACATAGAGGGCGGCGACGTCCCAGCCGAACGACCCGGCCACCAACACCACCGCTACCTCGTTCACCAGGGGACTGGCAATCAGGAACGTCATGGTCATCCCGAGTGGCACACCGGCGGCCACGAATCCGATGAACACTGGCACCGCGCTGCACGAGCAGAACGGTGTGGCGACACCCAGGATGGCGGCCAGCGCGTATCCGACCAGCGCTCCCCGACCGCCGAGGAGATCCCGAGTGCGTTCCACCGAGATGAACGTGCGCAGCACAGCGACCGCAAAGATGATCCCGCTGAGCAGCAGTCCGATCTTGACCGTGTCGTACAAGAAGAAATGCACCCCGTCACCGAGATGGGTGCCCACGTCGAGACCGGCAACGTCATGCACAACCCAGTCCCAGAATGGCCGATTGAGGACATACACCGCCACCCAGCCGACAGCGACGGCCGCCACAACGAGCCAGGCGATGCGATCACCCGAGTGCCACCGATCTCGCCGCTCCAGCGTCGGTGAAGCGGTGTCGCTCACGCCCCACCCTCCGAGGGGATCGCCGCCCGCAGTCCGGCCAGGGCGGTTGTGGCGAGGGTGTAATCCATCCAGCGGCCACGCCGGGACGCCTCCACCAAACCGGCTTCCCGCAACACCCGCAGGTGATATGACAACAGGTTCGCGGCAACACCGATCTCCTCGAGCAACTCACACACACAGCGCTTCCCGCCCAACAGTTCGTTCAAGATTCGGAGTCGGATCGGATCCCCCAACGCTGAGAATCCGACCGCCAACGATTCGATAGATCTTGATTCAACACTTGTTGAAGACATTGTCCCGAAGCGTACGCTGCGCCGACAACGAGGACAACCAATCGAACCCTGGTGTTGCGAAGCGCGTCTGTCGAGAAGGCGCACCACCCTGAGGCGTCCGACCGATTCGATCGGGCCTATGGGCGGTCTGGTTCGAGCAAGCCGTAGACGTGGTGGTCGTGCCAGGTGTCGTTGAAGAGGTACTTGGCGCGGAGAGTCCCTTCCCTCATGAAGCCGTTGCGCTCCAGGAGGGCCGATGAGCGTTCGTTCTCCACGTGGACGTATGCCTCGACCCGGTAGACCCCCAGGGCGGTGAACACGTGGTCGAGGCCGGCTGCGAGCGCCTCGGACATCAGGCCGATCCCCCAACGGGCAGGACTCAGGTCGTACCCGACCTCGATTGCCCGGTTCGCCTGGTCGAAGATGTGGAACCCGAGGGTGCCGACGGGTTTCCTGTCGGACTTGTCGACCAGCACCCATCTATTTCTCAACCGCTGCTCCGGATCGTCGTAGAAGGCCACGATCTCCCCGGCGTCTGCCAGGTGGCTCACTGGTTCGGCGTCGACCATGTAGCGATTCACCTCTGGATCTCCGAAGTGCTCCAGCACGAAGTCGACGTGCTCGTGTGTCATGTTGACCATCGCGACGCGAGGCGTTTCGAGAACAGGTGAGAACAGTGTGCGCTCCTCTCGGGAGGCCGGATGAGCGAGCCGGACTGTACCGGAGCCGGTCGTCAGCCGATCTGGTCGTAGGACGGGGCCGGTGGTGATCCCTCCACATGGAAGCCCGCGTCGTCGACGTAGCAC
>JABMPV010000144.1 GCA_013202595.1 bacterium | reverse complement strand
TTCGGGCAAGGACACGTGGCGATGCAAGGAGTGTCACGGCTGGGACTACATGGGCGCCGATGGTGCTTATGGCTCGGGTTCGCACTTCACCGGGTTCCCCGGCGTCGCCGGGACCTCATCGAGTATCGAAGAGATCGTCGCCATGCTGAGCGGTCAGGGGGACCCCGATCACGACTTCTCTGAGATGGATCTCCAGGCCAGAGCGGATTTGGCTGCGTTCGTCTTCGGCGGTTTGGAGGATTACGGGCAGTTCATCGATGCGGACAAGGCGATCGTCGGTGGCGATGCCGCCAATGGGCAGACGCTGTACGCAGCCACGTGTGTGGCGTGTCACGGTGCTGACGGCACTCAGCTGAACTTCGGTTCCGAAGACGACCCGGAGTTCCTGGGGACCATCGCGCAGGGGAATCCGTGGGAGTTCTTCCACAAGGTGCGGTCCGGTCAGCCGGGGACTCCGATGCCCTCTGCGATCAACAGCGGTTGGAGCCTGCAAGATGTCACCGATGTGGTCGCCTACGCCCAATCCCTCCCCACAGTCTCCTCCGATGTACAGGCGGCGGTGATCCAGGGTGGCCTGTTGTATGACAAGTGGTGGGCGGTGCTGGGGTTGGAGGAGCCGACAGGGGACAACCCGATGTGGGCTCGGCAGGCGACCAATGAGCGTTCGGGCAAGGACACGTGGCGATGCAAGGAGTGCCACGGCTGGGACTACATGGGCGCCGATGGTGCCTATGGCTCGGGTTCGCACTTCACCGGGTTCCCCGGCGTGTTCGGAACCTCATTGAGCGAGGAAGACCTGGTCGCCCAGATCAGCGGCGAGGTGGACCCCGATCACGACTTCTCGATCATCGGTCATGAAGCTGCGCATGCTCTGGCTGCCATGATTTCCGGGGGCCTGGAGGATTACGGGCAGTTCATCGGTGAGGACAAGGCGATCATCGGTGGCGATGCGGCCAATGGTGAGTTGATGTACGCCGCGTCGTGTGCTGCCTGTCACGGCGCCGACGGCACCCAGATCAATTTCGGCGCCGAGGACGATCCGGAGTTCGTGGGGACGATCGCCCAGGGCAATCCGTGGGAGTTCTTCCACAAGGTGCGATTCGGGCAGCCGGACTCGCAGATGGGTGCGGCGATCGCTGCGGGGTGGAGCCTCCAAGAGGTCGCCGATCTGGCTGCCTACAGCCAAACCCTCCTCCCGTAGCGGCTGGATCCGCCGAAGACGGCTGAGGGACGACCAGCAATCGTGTCGTGGGGCCCGGGATGATCGGGCCCCACGACACGCGTCTGCAGCCAATGACGGTGCGAGCCGACTCCCGATCGGCCCCGTCAGGGTTCCGTGGTGCCGCGCCGCTACCTGGTTCGTGCCAGATCCACCCCGAGGGAGAGCTGACAACGAGACCGCCGAAGCCGGCGACACCAGACTCCCCCGGGGTCTTCCGCAGTGGGCGGCCTCAGCGATCGTTGTGTTCGAGCGAGCGAACACGACGGACCGCCACCGGGGCTGCGCTTCCAGCATTCTGCGAGTTGCTCGCCGCGACGACAATCAGCCGCCTGTGGCGGCCTCTGCAGGGGTGCCGTCGTCGTACTCGGCGGCCTCGGTTTCGCCGTATTCGGCGGCCTCGATCCAGTTCTCGCGGGCTTCGTTGGCTGCAGCAACCGCGACGAGCAGAGCGGCTGCCGGGTCGGCCCACCACCAATCGAAGGCTGCGTTGAGCGCCAGGCCGGTCATGGTGGCCGTGGAGAGGATGCCGTCGAGGAAGGTCATGGTCGCCTCGGACCTGAGGGGAGCCGAGTCGAGCCGATCGGCGATTCGCCGTTTGCCGAAGGCGAGACCGAACATGACGAGCGCCGTCACCGCCAGATAGGCGATTCCCCATGGGGATTCACCGGGGTGGCGTGCCGTCGCCAGGTCACGAATGCTTGCGAATGCGAGGGCGCCGGCCAGGGCGCCGAACGCGATCGAGACCAGTCGAAGCGCTCTGGCTGTGCGGTCCGGTTGATCCACGGTGTGCCCGGGCAGGAGGTGCCACACCACCACAGATGACGCGAACACCTCGATGATCGACACCGACCCGAAGCCGATCAGTGCGAGCGATCCGGCGACGGCTCCGAGAGTGATCGTCAGAACCGCCTCTCCGATGTTCCAGCCGATCGTCCCGTACTCCAATCGTAGAGCGGTCCGAAGCAGGCCGTTCCTTGAGTCCTGATCGATGTCGGAGGGGGTGCTCAGGGGCACACGACACCGATCATTCGACCGTCGGGGCCGACTACGGGCACCGATGCACCATCGAGATCACGGCAGGCCTGATCGGCTGTGGAGATGGGGTCGTCCCAGCGAATGGAGACCGGCTGTTCCATCACGGTGGCGATAGCTGCTTCGGGGGCGGCTGCGGTCAATGCCGTGAGTCGCACGATTCCCACCAGAACGCCGTCGTCTGCAACGGGAACCGCCGGGGAGTTGATGAGGCGGAGCGCATCGGCGATCAGTAACTGCGGCCCGAACGGCTGCGCCGATGCCACGCTCTGGAAGGCTCGCTTCGGAGCATCGGCCACGATGATGGCGCCGGCCGGTGCGGCTGCTGCAATCCGCCGCCCCGGACCGAAGAACTGCCGCTTCACCCACGATCCCCCCGGGGCTCCAAGGATCAGCAATGCGTCCGGCGGAATCGAGTCGACGAGATCGGCCACGCTCGAAACGCGGATGAAATGGCGTTCCAACCCTTTGGCGATGTCATCGAACCGATCGAGCGCCGCCCTCGCCATCGGGTCGCGATCGTCACCCTCTGAGGCGGCCACGAGTCGGCCGGGCACTTCGAGGATGGTGGACACATGGGCGGCCAATTCGGCGACGAAGGTGCTGTGCGGGCCGGTCCCGATTGCTCCGGCGACCGATCGCACGCCGGAGAGATCGAGGTTCAGGGGAGCCGCCTGTTTGATCAGGGTGCCGGTGGTCACATTGCGTCGGACGAGCAATTCGGCGCGGGCTTCGACACAGGCGGGTTCGATGTCCCCGCGGACCGCTACGGGCTCGCCGATGGCGAGCAGGCAGGCGAGTTCGTGAACACCTTGCCCCCTGGTGTGGACGACGGACCACCCGGTCGGTTCGGAGGTGAACTCTCTCGATCGCGTTTCCTGGGTCATCCGGTGGCCTTGTCGGGCGGCGGAGCGTGGCGCTTTCGGTGGGACATCATGGCCTCCGTTTCGTCGAAGCCGTGCCTGACGATCCGATCGGTCTCTCCCACCCTCAGAGGGCCAGAGCGCCGGGCCTGACGGCCGTGATGACGACGCTGCTGTGTCGGGATACTCCCCAACCGCCGATCATGCTATCGGACGTCGCCCGGCAACCTGTTCGCTCCGGCGCAAAAGCCGAACCCCCAACGGCCATAATCACCATCGGACGTTCCGGTCCACCCGTGCCTGTGCCGGGCCCTGGTCGGAGCAACCGCAGATCCAGGCCGAGTCGAGGAGAGCGATGGGCAAGCAGACGATCGGATTCATCGGCACCGGAGTGATGGGCTTCAGCATGGCCGGCCACCTCTTGACGGCCGGCTACCCGCTCAATGTCTTGAACCGCACGCGCGAGAAGGCCGAGCCTCTCGTCGAGCGTGGTGCTGCATGGTTCGATGCCCCCGGTTCGCTGGCAGAAGCCTCCGACATCGTGATCACCATCGTGGGGTATCCGAATGACGTGGAGGCGGCCTACCTTTCCGACGGCGGGATCATCGACTCGATCCGGCCCGGAGCGACGGCCATCGAGATGACGACATCGAGTCCCGCTTTGGCCGTCCGCATCGCACAGCGGGGTGCAGCCAAGGGCGTCGCCGTCCTCGACGCACCCGTGTCGGGCGGCGACCGCGGCGGACGCGAGGCGACGCTGTCGATCATGTGTGGCGGCGACGCGGAAGCGTTCGATCGGGTCCTGCCGATCCTCGAGGTCATGGGCAAGAACATCCAACTCCAGGGTCCGGCAGGTGCAGGGCAGTACACCAAGATGTGCAACCAGATCGCCATTGCGGCGGGGATGCTCGGTGTCTGCGAAGCGATGGTGTATGCCAGGGCCGCAGGTTTGGACCCATCCCACGTGCTGGACAGCATCGAGACCGGCGCCGCCGGGTCGTGGTCGCTGAGCAATCTGGCGCCGCGGGCTCTCGCGGGAGATTTCGCTCCCGGCTTCAAGGTCAAGCATCTGGTCAAGGACCTCGAGATCGCCGTCGAGTCGGCGCAGGAGATGGGATTGAACCTGCCCGGTCTCGACAAGGCGATCGAGCTGTACCGGATGCTCGAATCGGACGGCGAGGGGGAGTCCGGCACCCAGGCCCTGCTGAAGCTCTACGAGCAGGGTCGAGTGGTCTGAGGTCCGCGAGACCAGGAGGCAGCGCAATGCCCGATCCACAGAACGGGGAGATGAGCTACACCGAGATCCCCGTCGATGACATCGAGCGTGCTCGAGCCTTCTACGAGCGGGACGGTCAGGAAGTGCTGTGCTTCAGAGACCCCGATATCCATGGCGGACACGCTAGGCGGTCGATGTGCCGGCGCGTCAGTCCCGGACGTGGACCGGCATGCCCGGCCACATGCGGGCGTCCAGCCACAGCGAGTCGGCGATGCTCACCCTGATGCACCCGTGCGACGCCGGGTACGGCGGTACGAAGTTCGACCCGTGGATCGCGTAGCCGCCGTAGAAGTACCACGGTTCGTACAACTCGCCGAGGTAAGAGACGTCCCACCCGTCCACGCTGCGGAACATGGTGTAGTCACCCCGGGGAGTGCGGGCGGTGATCGATTGTCCCGACAGGCTGACGTAGGACTCACCATTGCCCGTCGAAACCGGCATGACGGCGGCGACGGCCCCGTTGCGGATGACGAACAGGACCTGACGGGTCAGGTCGACCTCCACCCGGAAGTCTGCCGATCCGTAGCCGGGGGATCGCGGGTACCAACCCTCGATCCGACCCCAGTCGGACGATTTCCAGGTCTCCGACCGATCGAGGCCCCGGACCTTGTGGAAGGCGACGACTGCGGACGATGTCATCGGCCCGAAGTCGCCATCGATCGGACCCCGGTAGAACCCGGTCCTGGTGAGTTCGTGCTGCAGGTCTGAAACCGCGGTCCCACTCGAACCCGGGGAGAGGGTCGCCGTGCCGCCGGAGAGGGGAGTCTGCGGAGTTCCTGGGGGGCTCCCGCCGACGGTCCGGTTGATCGCCGCTCTCGTCTCCCGACCGACGATCCCGTCGGCTGCGATGCCTGCTTCGATCTGGAAGGCGAGGACGGCCGAGGAGGTCATCTCTCCGAAGATCCCGTCGACGGGCCCGGGAGTGACGCCGACTTCGAGTAGCGCGGTCTGGAGATCGCTCACCATCTGCCCGGTGTGGCCGAACTGGAGCAGTTCGGTCGAGGTCACGAGACGCTCCGTTGCGGGGTCGGCGGCTCCGGCAATCGGCAGGACGGCCATCAGGACGGCGACCGCCGCCGCTGTGACCACGACTGCGGACAGGTGTCTGCGCCGTGCGTGGACACGCCGTCGACGCGCCCGAATCCCTCCGAAGTCGCTCATCCCGAAGCTCCACCTCCGGCTACGAAGCGTAGCCATACCACCCACTCACCGTCAATGAATGGGGAGGGCCCGATTCGGTTCGGGCATTCGGGGATGCCTCCCGATACGATCCCGTCCCATGAGTGCATGCACCACATGCGGGTCCAAGACCAATCCGGGCGATCGCTTCTGCGCGGCGTGCGGCACGGCATTGGAGCAGCGATGCACCACCTGCGGCACGATCCTCTCCGAGGGTGCCCGGTTCTGCTCTTCGTGCGGATCGCCGGTCTCGGCCGGGTCGGAGAATCCGATCGAGGGAGCGGCCGTCGATGGCGGCGAGGAGCGAAAGGTCGTCTCGGTGCTGTTCGCCGATCTGATTAGCTTCACGGCAGCCAGCGATGGGGTCGACCCCGAGGACGTCCGCCGCCGCCTCCGGCCCTACCACTCGGCACTGCGAGAGCAGGTGGAGCGCTACGGCGGGCGCGTCGAGAAGTTGATGGGGGATGGCGTGCTGGCGGTCTTCGGCGCTCCCACGGCGCATGAGGACGACCATGAGCGGGCGGTCCGGGCGGCGCTGCGCATTCAGGAGTCGGTCGAGGAGATGTCTGGATCCACGGGATTGCGAGCGCGGGTAGCGGTCGGAACCGGTGAGGCCGTCGTCCTGGTGGAGGGAACCACCATGGATCGCGAGGGCCTGGTCGGAGACGTCGTGAATACGGCCTCACGGCTGCAGCACGAGGCGCCCCCCGGCGCAGTGCTGGTCGATGAGCCCACGCACCGGGCGACCCATCGCGCAATCGTCTACGAGGAGCGTCCACCCGTTGCCGTCAAGGGGAAGGCGGATCCCCTGAAGGTTTGGGTGGCGACCGGGCCCACAGGCCGCTTCGGCTCGGATGTGGATGACGACGGTGCGTCGTTCCTCGGCCGTTCCTCCGAGTTGGCGCTCGTGGTTGATGCCTTCACCAGGGCTGCCGGTGACGGGACCGGCCAGATCGTCACGATCGTGGGCGAGCCGGGCGTCGGGAAGTCACGCCTCGTACGCGAGTTGCGGCGCCACGTCGACGATCTGCCCGATCTCACGCGATGGAGGCAGGGGAGGTGTCTTCCCTACGGAGAGGGGATCGCCTACTGGGCTCTGGGCCAGATCGCCAAGGCCGAGGCCGGCATCTTCGAGACCGACCCACCGCCGGAGGCCCTCGGGAAGCTGGATGCCTCGCTCGAGCCGCTTCTCTCCGACGCAGAGGAGCGCATGTGGGTGGCCGGCCGCCTTGCTCCTCTGGTGGGGTTGGATCAGGACACCTCGGTCACGAAGGAGGAGAGGTTCGCTGCCTGGCATCGGTACCTCGGTGCTCTCGGTGAGCAGCGGCCATCGGTCATCGTCGTCGAAGACCTGCACTGGGCCGATCCGGCGCTCGTGGAGTTCCTCGCCGATGTTCCCGAAGCAACGCGGGACGTCCCGCTGCTGCTGGTGTGCACGGCCCGTCCGGGGTTCTTCGAAGACAATCCCGCGTGGGGCGGCGGTCAGCGTAATGCCGTGACGGTCAGACTGGACCCGTTGGACGCCCTGGCGACCGAGGAGTTGCTGGCGGAACTGCTCGGCGGCGATGAGTTCGACGATGAGACTCGCACGGCGATCGTCGAACGATCGGGAGGCAACCCGCTGTGGGCGCAGGAATTCGTCAGGATGCTCCACGACCGTCCGGCCGGGGACTTCGATCTGGCTATACCGGACACCATCCAAGCCGTCGTGGCTTCGCGGATCGATCTGCTGGAACCCGAGACGAAAACTGTGATCCAGGCAGCATCCATCATCGGGAAGTCGTTCTGGGCGGGCGCCATTGGCGCGCTGGTCGAGGAGGCAGGGGACGTCCATTCGGCCCTTCGGGAACTGACCCGCAGGGAACTTGTGCGGCGCGAGCGGACCTCGACGGTGAGCGGTGAGGTCCAGTACGTCTTCACGCACTCGGTCGTTCGGGAGGTTGCTGCGAGTCAGGCGCCGCGATCAATCCGCAGTGGACGACATCACAGGGCGGCCCGCTGGGTGGAGAGCATCGGGGGAGAGCATGGGTCTGTCATGGCCGGGGTCGTTGCTCACCATGATGCCGAGGCACTGCGACTCGCTGTGGCGGCCGATCTACCCGAGGTCGACAGGTACATCGCCATCGCGATCGACTCACACGGCCGCGCTGCCGATTTCGCAGCGGGTCTCGACATCGCGGCGCAGAAGGCTCACCTAGAGGCTGCCCTGGAGTTGATCCCTTCTGGAGACCCTCTGCGCGGACCGATGCTGATCCGGCTGGCGAGTGCGTACAACGCTCTCGGTGTTGTCGAGATCGGGGTGAAGATCCTGCACGAGGGCCGCCAGATCCTCTACGACATCGGGGACCTCGAAGCCTGGGGTCTCGCCTCGTGCCAACTCTCGCTCATGCTGTGGGTATTGGGCGAGACCGACGATGCCTGGATAGTGCTCGAGGAGGCGAGGGATGCCCTCGAAGGTCGGCCGCCGGGGCTTGCCATCGCCAGCGTCTACTCCCAAATGGCCGGGTCGCTGTGGCTGAGAGGGCGATCGGCTGATGCACTCGAGTTCGTAGCGGAAATCGGGCACGTAGTTGAGATCCACGGTGACCTTGAGGC
>JABMPV010000143.1 GCA_013202595.1 bacterium | reverse complement strand
TGTCTTCGGTCATCGGTCGTCGGTCGTCGGTCGTCGGTCGTCGGCCACCGACACCTTGGACCCTCCAACACACCGACCCCCGGGAGGTCCCGGGGGTCGTGAGAATCGGGTCGGGTAGGGGTCAGCGGATGATGCCGGTGCCTTCTTTGTATCCGATACGGTCGCCGGTGTCGAGGTCGAAGAAGTGCATCTTCGATGTCTCGACCACCAGTTTGATGGTGTCACCGGGAGTGACGACCACATCGGATGAGATCCGGGAGGCGAACCTGGTCTCGCTACCCAGCGATGATGCATCGCCACCGCTGTCGGCCAGCAACTCCTCGATCTCGGGAGTCACGACCGGCGGCACCGGCACCTGGTAGTGCACGAAGGTCTCAGAGCCGAGCACCTCGACGACGTCAACCCTGGCCTCCATCGAGTGGCCGCCATCCTCGCCAATGACCCGTGAATCCTCGAAGTCGCCGGGTCGCATGCCGATGACGATTTCACGGTTCGTGTAGTTCTCGAGACCCGGATGGCGATCCAAAGCCTTCTTGTCCACCTTGATCCTGTTGGGACCGAACACCGCAAAGACATCGTCGCCGGAACCCTCCACATGGCCCGTGACCATGTTCATCGCGGGGCTTCCGATGAAACCGGCCACGAAGAGGTTCTTGGGGTTGTAGAACAACTCCGCAGGCGGAGCGACCTGCTGGAGATTGTCCGGACGCTTCGTGGTCACTGCCTTCAGCACCGCAACCCGATGTCCCAGAGTCATGGCCTCGACCTGGTCATGGGTCACGTACACGGTGGTGGTACGGAGACGGGTGTGGAGACGCCCCAACTCGGTGCGCATCTGCACCCGCAGCTTCGCATCGAGGTTCGACAGCGGCTCATCCATCAGAAATGCCTTCGGCTCACGCACGATCGCCCGACCCATGGCGACCCGCTGACGCTGACCACCCGATAGGGCCTTCGGCTTGCGCCCGAGGAAGTCGGTGATCTCCAGCACCTCGGCGGCCTCAGCCACGCGGCGCTCGATCTCGGACTTATCCATCTTGCGGAGCTTCAACCCGAACGCCATGTTGTCGAACACGCTCATATGCGGGTACAAGGCGTAGTTCTGGAACACCATGGCGATGTCCCGATCCTTCGGCGGGATGTCATTGACGACCAGGTCGCCGATCCTCATCTCACCTTCGGAGATCTCTTCGAGGCCGGCGATCATCCGCAGGATCGTCGATTTTCCGCAGCCAGAGGGACCGACAAGGACCAAGAACTCCCCGTCGTTGATGTGCAAATCGACGTCTCCGACCGCTCGAGTCCCATCGGGATAGATCTTCCCGAGGTTCTCCATGACGATCTCAGCCACGGGGGCCTCCTTGTCCGCTTGCTCCGATTCCTGGAGCGAGCCTACCAAACCCTGCGGTAGCATTTCTCTCAGCCCACCATTCGAGGTAGTCCATGCCAGACCAGCCCACAGCCATCGTCGCAGGAGGCACAGGAGGACTGGGACGCGCGGTGTGTAAGCGGCTGGCCGATCGCGGCTTCAATCTCGCGGTGACCTACATCGTGCCCGAAGAGGCCGAATTGCTCGAAGCAGAATTGCGACTCGACGAGGACCGGCTACTCCTGAGAAGGGTCGACTGCTCTGATCCTTCTGCGGTCGCAGCGCTCTTCGGCGAAGTCACGGGCACCTTCGATGATCTCAGTGCTCTGGTCCACCTGGTGGGAGGCTGGACGGGAGGCCGCGACGTGGAGGACACCGACGACATCCGCTTCGACAGGATGATCGACCTCAACCTTCGCACCTCGTTCAACATGGCCCGGTCGGCCATCCCGCTCCTGCGGCAGGCCAAGTGGGGCCGAATCGTGATGATCGGCAGCCGGGCCGCCATCGAGCCGCCATCGGGTCAGGCAACCTACAACCTGGCCAAGGCCGGAGTGGTCGCTCTCACCAGGTCGCTGGCCCAGGAATTGGGCGACTCCCAGGTGACTTCCAACGTGATCATGCCCTCGATGATCGACACACCGGCCTTCCGCAGGGCCGTGCCCTATGCCGACTACGTCGACTGGCCAACACCCGATGAGATCGCTGCGGTGGTCTCGTTCCTCGTCTCGGAGGAGTCATCGGTGATCAACGGCGCGATGGTCCCGGTCTACGGCGCCGCCTGAGCCGATCCGAACGCGCTGTGACACGGGTGGATCACCCGGGTCACTGCAGTAGCCCCGACCAGATTCGAACTGGCGTTACCGGCTTGAGAGGCCGGCGTCCTAGGCCTCTAGACGACGGGGCCGAATCAGAACCCACGCTCGTGCGCGGCTCCGGCTCGGGGGGGAGGACTCGAACCCCCAATAACAGGACCAGAACCTGTCGTGTTGCCAATTACACCACCCCCGAAAGGGCGCACGTGAAGATACCTCTGGGCACTGCTCAAGGCAAACCCTGACCCTGCCTAGAGATCGGCGGCTGCGCTGCGGAATCTGGCGAGGGTGCCAGTACCGGTATAGGAGAGAGCATGGCAAGGGTGCCGTTTGACAAGAGCACAGTTGACAAAGAAGCACTTTTACAGAGGGTTTGGCAGGACGTCGAGTTTGCCAAGGCCGAGAGAGATAGGCATACCGCCGACTGGGACTACGCCCGG
>JABMPV010000142.1 GCA_013202595.1 bacterium | reverse complement strand
TCGGGGGCCGGGATCGAACGTCCTGATTCCTCGTTCAACCAGCACGACGTCAGGGTTTCCCGCATCGAGGATGTACTCGGCCGCCATCAGCCACTCGTCGATGGTGGCCGACGGTCCCCGCTTGAGGAGCACAGGGCGATCGACCTCACCCACCGCCCTCAACAAAGCGAAGTTCTGCATGTGATCGGAGCCCACCTGGAGCATGTCGACGTGATCGGCAATCAATCCGACATGACCGGGTTCGGCCACCTCGGTGCAGGTCGGAAGACCCTGCTCGGCACCGGCCCTGGCAAGCATGTGGAGCCCTGCCTCGCCCAGGCCATCGAAGCCATACGCGGTCGTCGGCGAAATGAAGGTCGCCGCCCGCAGAACGGTGGCCCCACCGGAACGGACGATGCGAGCAACATCGCGAACCTGGCTCTCGCTCTCCACGACGAGCGGCCCGGCGATGACCGGATAGGAACCGTCGCCGAATCGGACATCGCCGACGGCGACGACCGTCGTGCTGCCCTCCGGCTTGCGGTGGCTCTTGAGAATCGGTTCTCCCTGCATGAGGGTGTTTCCTCCTGCCGGAGCCCGGAATCGAAAAACGACCCGTGGCCTCCGGCCCCGGGTCGGTATCAGAGTTCTGCGAGCAGTGACTAGCGCAGCACGTCGACCCGGCCCGAGGGCCCGGTAAAGACGAAAGCGTACGCGTAGGTCATTTGCATGTGGGTCGGGACGGTACCCGTGTCATGCCGTTCGAGCAAACTCCGGGCAGTTCAGCCATCGAGGACCTCGACTGCCTCGCATGCCAACAGCGGCACGATGGCGCCCAACACCGAGAACCGTTCATCGGCGGTCTGGCCCCGCAGGTACCTGATGTAGATCTGCTGGACGATGATCGCAACCCGGTACAACGCGAACGAGTGGTAGAACGCCACTCCCGAGACATCGAGACCGGTGGCGTTCGCGTAGATGTCGACCACGTCGTCTCTGCCGATCACCGCTGCGATTTCGCCCGATCCGCTTCCCACCACGCCATATGCCGGATCGCCCGGCTCGACCCAGTAGGCCAGAGCCGCGCCAAGGTCCACCAGGGGATCGCCCAGCGTTGCCATGTCCCAGTCGAACACGGCAACGACCGCCCCGTCGGGCCCAATCATCAGGTTGTCGATCTTGTAGTCGTTGTGGATCAGCGCGGATCGCTGGGGCTGCGGCACCAATGCCGGATACCGCTCGCCGAGCGAATCCATATCGGCATTGGTGGTATCGAATGAACGCTGCCATCTGTCCGCCCACCCCGAGACCTGGCGATCCATGAACCCCGACGGCCTCCCGAGATCACCGAGACCGAGAGCCTCGTAGTCGACCGTGTGGAGCCGGGCCAGCGTCTGTACGGCGGACGTGCCCACCGTGGCGAGGAAGCCATCGTCGGACGGGAGTGCGTCGGGCCAGCGGTCCCTGACGACCCACCCGGTGCGGCGCTCCATGACGAAGAAGGGCTTGCCCATCACCGACTCGTCCTCACACAGGTGATGAGACCGGGGAGCCTCCGGGAACGCCGCATGCAGCGCTGCCAGCACCATGTGCTCGCGGCGCATGTCGTGCGACCCGGGAGCCACCGGGCCGAGCGGCGGGCGGCGCAGCACCATCTCGACATCGCCTGATCGGGCGAGATAGGTCAGGTTCGCCCTGCCGCCGGGGAACTGCTCGAAGGTGATCGGGCCGGCACCGAATCGATCGGGCACATGGGCCCTGAGGTAGTCGGCGACACGCTCCTCGTCGAAGCGCTCCTCGGAGCGAATCGGAGAGGTGTCGGCGGTCATGGCTCCACCTACCCGGCAGCCACGGCGGCAGCATCCGGCGGCACAGCGCCATATTCGATGTCGGTCTCCTCATCGACCCGCCGCGTGCCGCCCCGGGCCATCCACACGAGCGTGCCGATCGCTACGACTCCGATGGTCAACCCGCTCCACTGATTCCAGGTCAGCGGGCCCAGAGTGGCATCGGCATTGGCGAGGTCGGTGTTGCGCGTGAAGTCGATGAGGAACCGCTGAAAGCCGTACCACCCGGCCCACATGACGAAGAGCATCCCGTATCTGAGGTGCTTCGCACGGGACGACACTGCAAAGAGCACGCCGAGCAGCACGGCGGCACCCAGCAAGTCGTACAGGCCCGCATGGTGGTAGGGCCCGCACGCCGCCTGGACTTCGCACAGAATCTCGAGTGGGTCGTGCTGGGGAGCCAGGT
>JABMPV010000141.1 GCA_013202595.1 bacterium | reverse complement strand
GGTTTGGCCGAATCGGCGTCCAGATCCTCATTCTGGACGAGAAGCTTCACCATCCTACTTGCAACCTTTTTCTCTCGGGGATTCCGTCCTTTCATCCACTCGTCGAAACCGGTCTCGACGACCACTTTCTGTTCCTTTGCTCTTCTTCGTTCGGACAACCACTCCTCAAAAGCCCACCTCAGCACGTCATGTCCCCAGTTCTCAAGATCCTGTTCACGTTCCCAGACAACCGAGTTCCTTGCCGTAGCAACGTGGTCGGCCTCTGGGTCGTCCAGGAAATCGGTATGGATCTGCCCAACTAAGTGGGCTCGGGCAAACTGAGCATGGGTGCTGGGATAGTTGAAGAAACTCCCAAGTTCCACGGCCTTCCCCGACGCATAGATATCAATCCCTCGGCCTTTCTGGGAACTCTCGTGAAGGAATCCGATCCAACCTTTCAGAGGCCGTCCAATTCCTGCTCGTCCCTCTCCGGGCATATCGCAAACGTCCCACGATTGGGTGCATTCTTCCCGAGTCAACCTGTCCTGTGGTACGATCTTCTTGCCGTTAACATATACTTCGAAGCCTCGACCGATGAATGACAATCGCGTTGCCAACCCACGGCGGACTACATCTTCTGAAATCGCGTTCTTCCGATGGAACTTCCGCAGAGTAATCTCCACTCCATCCTTTTCGTCCGTGGTCGTGGTCTTCTCCTTCACGACTACCGGTTGATAAGGCGAACGTGAACCATGCTTTTCAAACCACTTCTTTATGTCGTTGTAGTTGAGCCGGAGGCACACGGACTCCTTGTCCTTGATGGAACGGACCTCGATTTCCGATGCAATCCCGAAGGCCGACAGTTTCCCCAAACCTTTGCGTCCCGTTACGCGCCGTTTGTTATTCTTGGACTTGACGTTCTTCGAATCCGGCCCCCTGCGATTTCGGCCAATGGGCAGGAACTCTTCTTGGATCTCCTCCGCGGTCATCCCATGACCAAAATCACGAATGATCACTTCCGAGTTCTTGGTAATCTCGCCAATGGGAAGTTGAACTTCGACTTTTGGAGATTCGGCGTCGTAGGCGTTTGAAACGAATTCGCTGATCACGGGAGGCAGCGTACTGTACAACCTGAGCCCCAAGTGCTCAATGGTCATGGGCTCGAATGGCATTTCGAACTTGGGCAACCTTGGCATTAGGGTTCTCCTAGTCTTGTTGGATCGGATCAAGGTGGAGCAAGATGCGTTTCTTTCCTGTGGGAGAGTGAGCCTTCTACTAATTCCGCATTCCCATGCGCCTGCTTAATTGCTCGATCATAGCCAGTGGTGAAGGAACGCCGCGACCGTTTTCCCAGCAATTGATAGTCGAGAAGGTAACACCGAGCTTGACAACGAATTACTCTTGCGTCAGCCCCGTGGTCGAAGACAAGGCCTTGTGATCTTGGGGGCATTATTCTTGATTCTTGTCCGCTCCCAACCGCCTTGAGCGGCAAAGTGCATTTCAGTCCGCAGACCGCAGCAGATGCTATATGATTTCTCCAGACGCGTCAAGAGTACGCCGAAATGGGGGGTATCGCGATTTTTCCTTGCTTGAAAGCGTGAAAAAAGGCTCAAGAAAGAAAACGGGCGCACGCGTGTAGGGGCGCACTTCAACCACCGACCCGCACGGCCCCTACGGTTCCTCGGGGACTTCGGCCTGGTCGGCCGGTTGGGAGAGCTTGATGTAGATGCCGTCGTCGAAGATGCCGCTGCCCTCCGGGGCGGTGAAGTCCAGATCGAGACCGAGGGAATGGCCCAAATCGGTCCAGGCCTTCTCCAGACCGGCGAAACGCATTAAGTCTTCGGCCAGCACCTCGTCGGAAAGGAACATCTGCCCGCCCACCACCCCGGCCACGAACTCGATGCCGGCCGAGGGCGTGGCGAAATCGACCCGGGTTACCTCTTGCCGGATGCCCAAAAAATCGAGCCACGCAACGAGATACGACTCGACGATCCGCCGGCCGATGAACACGTGTCCGCGAGAGACCGAAACGTAGGCGTCTTCAGCAGGCCGTTGAGGCTTCATCCCGTGGAGCGTGCGCACCGTGGGGGCGAAGTAAATCCGCATGTTCTCCGCTGGATCGCCGGCCTGCGGCGAATCGGCCGGGCTGGCCCAGTGCCAGGCGGCGTCGTCTCGCGGCAGTTGAATCCGAACGGGGGCCACGTCCGGACAAACGAATTGGATCAGCGGCAGGGCATGCTCCTCGGGAAACAGCGTGTATTCCTCCAGCCGGCCCTCGCCGAGATACGTCAGTTTCAGCGGCTCCTGACCGTCGCAGTTCTCCGCCTGCACGGCGAACTGAAACGGTCCCAACTGCAGGTGGGAAAGATACGACGGCAGGATCAGCGTCCCGGCGTACGCCTCGACGTCGGCCTCACGGATGAACACCCACAGGGAAATCATGGTTGACCCTTGCGATCGGTGAGCGGGGTAGACAGCTTGCCTTGGGGAT
>JABMPV010000140.1 GCA_013202595.1 bacterium | reverse complement strand
GATCTGATGAGCATGTCTGCGATCTCCAGTGCCTGCTCGCCGGTATCCGGCTGAGAGATGAGGAGCTCGTCGACATCGACACCGAGCGCACCTGCATATCCCGGATCCAGGGCGTGCTCTGCATCGATGAAGGCTGCGATGCCGCCGTTGCGCTGGGCCTCGGCGATGATGTGGAGTGCGAGTGTGGTCTTGCCGCTGCTCTCCGGTCCGAAGATCTCGACGACCCGGCCGCGCGGAACGCCGCCGATACCGAGTGCCAGGTCCAGAGCGAGCGCGCCGGTGGAGATGGCGGCGATCTTCTGGATGTTGTCGGCTCCGAGGCGCATGATCGCACCCTTGCCGAACTGACGCTCGATCTGTGAGATTGCCACATCGAGTGACTTGTCCCGTTCCACTGGCGCTCCTTCTGGATGTCCTTCAATCGTCCGCTGATTGCGTGCACGCCCGACGTTACGAGTCGGGTGTGACGGAAATCGGGATGAATCACACCCGTGTCATTTCCCCGGCACTGTACCGCAGTCGGCTCTGTCAGGTTAATCGAACAGGTGTTCGCTTTCAACCACTCTGCCCACCAGGTGAGCCACCGCATCGGCCACCGCCCCCGGTTGCTCCCCCACCACGGCGTGGCCCGCGCCCTCGACGATGGTCACAGTGGCATCTTGCATGAGCGAGGCCATCACCCGGGCCATGGCCACATACCGCTCATCGGCCGCGCCGACAACCAGGGCGACCGGCACGTCGATCCGCTCCAGCGCGTCGAGCATCGGTGGTTGGGCGCCCTGGCCGAGCACCCTCAGGGCGCCGGCCAGCGAGCGGGCATCATGGCGATCGCGCATCGCTCGATCTGCGGCGCGCCAGGCATCGCTGCGGGCGCCGAGGCCGGCGAACATCGGGAGATCCAGCCACCCGTCGATGAAGGCGGCAGGACCATTCCGTTCGATCCTCGCGGCCAGCACCTCGTCTGCCGTGCGCCGGGCATCCCGCTCCAATGGATCGGCGATCCCGGGAGAGGCGGCAACGATCACCAGGCCGTCGACAGGCTCCCCACCCGCCACAGCAGCCAGAGCCAGGCGGCCACCCAGGCTGTATCCGGCGAGGATCCTCGGCGTCGGCACTGCAGCCAGAGTCCCGGCCACCCATGCGACGGCGCCATTCCAATCGGCGACCGGAGGGCCGCCGTGGAACGGAAGGTCGGGTGTCAGCCATCTGCCCCCGGCGGCATCGGCGACCTCACCCCACATCGCTCCCCCGAGGGTGAACCCGTGGAGAGCCAGGACCGTCGGCTCAGAGTGCGACATGGTCGACCTCCTCATACGTCGCCCCGCCGCGGCCGAGATGACTCTGATACAGGACCATCCGATCCACCGGCACCCTCAAGTCCAACGGGGGAATGGTGTCGATCAGACCCGACACATCCTGAGGAGGACGGACCCTGCTGAGAGTCAAGTGCGGGCGGAAGGGCCGATCCTCGGCTTGCAACCCCGCAGACATGGCTGCATCCTCGGCGGCAGCAGCGAGCGCCGCCAGACGATCGCCACCGTCCTCGACCCCCAGCCACATCACCGTCGCCTTGGCCGGACGTGGGAAGGCGCCGACGGGGCCGAAGCGCATCGTAAAGGGGCCGCCGAGATCGGATTGATCGAGCCAGCCGAGCACCCGGTCGCCAACCGATTCGGCGACGCTGCCGAGAAATCGCAACGTCAGGTGCCACTGATCGGGACGGGTTGGCCGCCCCGGGAGACCGCCGGGCACGTGCTCAGACAGATGCGAGTCGATCCGAAGCCGCGCATCGCCGCCGAGCGCAACAGCCACGAAGAGCCTCAGGCCCCCCACCACGCTCCCGAGATGCCCAGCCTGAGCAGATGCAGGGCCGCGGTCGTGGCATACACCCGCACGCGCTCACGGTCTCCGGGCAATCGGACGGTTCTCGTCCCGGACCCCTCAGGAGTGACGACGGCGAGCACCATCGTCCCCGCGGCCTGCTCCTGGAGCGTCGGCCCGGCCGATCCGGTGATCGCCACGGCGACATCCACTCCCAGGCGCTCCACGGCTCCCCTGGCCATCGCCAGCGCGGTCTCCTCACTGACCACGCCGTGCTCTTCAATCACTTCGGAGTCGACATCCAGCGCAGATTGCTTGAGCCTGGTCGCGTAGGCCACGATCGAACCCGCAAACACATCGGACGCGCCGGGGACCCCGGTCAGTTTCGCTGCGATCAATCCCCCGGTCGCCGACTCCGCCGTCGCCATCGTCCAACCGCGCTCGCGCAGCAGGT
>JABMPV010000139.1 GCA_013202595.1 bacterium | reverse complement strand
CGACTGGCGACTGGCGACTGGCGACTGGCGACTGATGACTGATGACCGACGACCAGGCCCTAGCCTTCTCTGGTGACCGCCCCCTCGTTCGATCGCGATCGTTTCACCCTGTCCGTCTACGGGGTGCTGGCGGTGTTCTCATATGGGATGGCGCTGCTCGGACCGGCCATGCCATTGCTCCGCGAGGATCTCGGGATCAGTCGCACGATCGGCGGCATGCACTTCAGCGCGCTGGCGCTCGGATCGATTGCATCGGGCCTCACTTCGGCCCGATTGATCAGGCGATTCGGCCGCCGCACAGCAACCCTTGCCGGGGGAGTGGTACTGGGTATCGGCGGTCTGGTGATCGCCCTCGGAGGGTCACCGGCCGTCACCATCTTCGGGGCGTACCTGCTGGGTCACGGGGGCAACATCATGCTCGCCTCGATGCAGGCGGCCCTGTCGGATCATCATGGCTCGTTCCGGGCGGTCGCCATCGGCGAGGCGAACGCATTGAGTGGACTGGTGTTCTTCCTTCCGGGATTGGTGATCGCTGCAGTCGAGTGGACCGGGGCAGGGTGGCGGTGGGCCTTCACCCTCCCCGCCATCGCCTGGCTGGTCGTGTTCCTTCCCGTGAGGAAACTCGATGTGGCACCGCCCCACAGGGACCCGGAGGAGTCGTCGAATCGCCTGCTGCCCGGCTTCGTCTGGACCTTTTGGGCGCTGACGCTGGCGATCGCCGTCGAGTGGTCGTTGTCGGGGTGGGGTGCCGGCTACTTCGTCGACGAGGGCGGTGTGACCGAATCGACATCGGCCGCACTGGTGACGCTGTTCTATCTGTCGATGGCAGTCGGGAGATTCGGCGGCAGCCTCCTGTCGCGGCGTTCCGATCCCCTGGGCATGGTGCCCTGGTCGATCGGGGTGGCGACCGGCGGCTTCCTCGTATTCTGGGCCGCCCCGGGGGTGGGTTGGATGATCGCCGGGCTGATCGTGGCCGGTCTGGGTGTGGCCAACCTGTTCCCGTTCATCACGTCGGTGCTGTTCTCCCTGGCACCGGGCAGGGCCGAGACTGCCAGCGCGGCAGTGAGCGTCGGTGGAGGGATGGCGGTGTTCGCAGCCCCTCTGACCCTGGGTCTGATAGCAGATGGAGCGGGCCTGGCGGTGGCCTTCTCCCTGATCCCCGTGTTACTCGCCGCCGTGGTGGCGCTGTCGATGATGGCTCGCCGCCGTTCGGCCTGAGCGGGATGGAAGCGAGGTCAGGGGACCTGAGATACTCCTGACGTGTCAATCGCCTGGGCAAGCGTCAGAAGGGCGCCACGCCCACCACACACAATGTCGTCACCCCCTCGCGAGGTGATGCGGTCGCAACTCCGAAGGGTTCAGGCGATCGCGTGTCTCACTGATCCCCGGGGATGATGTACTGGCCGATTGCTTCCTCAACGGCGGTCGCCTCAGGTGGGGTTCCGTCAACGTCCTTGGTACTCGCGCCGGTGTTGAAGAGCATGAAATCCGGGCACCGGGCCGACCCAACAATCACTTGCGTCCCAACGACGGAGCCCCCACGCCTTGGCGCTGAACGACCGGCGAGCGAGCGTCGGTCTCTAGTGTTCCTGCCATGTCCAGCCTCGATCCCGGTCCTGGTCCATAGTGATGGCGTGTCCACGGGCAGTCGGCGTCGGGAGGTCACTGCCCACGAGGGGCAGCGCACTCGTCGACCGACCTGCAACTGTGAGCTCTGTGACGTTGGGTAGGCGTGTCCTGCTCCTGGTCGCCCTCACCCTGACCGTCGTAGCCTGCTCATCGACGGGGACTGCCACCACCGCCACGTCGACGATGGCCACGACCGTTGCGACGACCCCGACCACCACGACGACCCCGACGACCACAACAACGACGACCACCACGATGACCACCACCACCACAACAACAACAACCACCACCACTACTACGACCACCATTCCTCCGGTGGGCTACTCCAGCGTCAACGGCCTGCCGGTCTACGACCAGGAGCTGTTCGATCGCCGAGTGCTCATGGTCAAGATCGACAATGCGGTGGCCGCCCAGCCGCAGTCCGGTATCCAACTCGCAGACGCGATGGTCGAGCTCGTGGTGGTCAACGGCACAACGCGTTTCATTGCCGTGTTTCACTACTCGGATGCCGAGTACCTCGGTCCCATCCGATCCCTGCGACCCGCAGATCTGCAGATCGCTGCTGCTGTCAACGGCACCATGGTGAACACCGGCGCCCAGCCGTGGGTCACGGGTATGGCCATCGAGCGCAACATCCCGCGAGTGACGTTCTACCCCTCGATCATGTATCGGATCCCTGAACGAAGCCTGCCCCACAACGTCTACGGCTCGACATTCGACTTCCGTGAGTTCGCCGACGACCGGGGATTTCCCGATGAGGCGCCGACTCCGTGGCTTCCTTTCGGCGATCCGCCGCTCCCGCAGTATCCAGCGCAGAATGTCACCCTCACCTGGGGGCAGGGAGTCAATGACGTCGAGTGGCGATACAACTCGGATACGCGGACGTACGAACGTTGGGTCCGCGGTGAATATCAGGAGTGGTT
>JABMPV010000138.1 GCA_013202595.1 bacterium | reverse complement strand
TGTTTCTGTCCTACGGCTGAAACGGCCCGGACCGCTGGACGAGCACCTCACGACTCTTGAGGCGTAGGCAGAGACGTGTTGCCCCCTCGGCCACTGCTCGTAAATGATGCTTCTATGGCTGTCAAGGGGTGTTTTCGAGGAGTTTGTAGATGCGGCGGGCGAGGTGTCGTTTGAGGCAGCGTCGGATCTCTCGGCTGGTTTTGCCTTCGGTGAGACGGCGGGTGGCGTACGCCTTGGTTTCGGGATGGCAGGCGAGCCGCGACAGCGTGATGGTGTGTAGCGCCCGGTTGAGTTGACGGTCCCCTCCGCGGTTGAGCCGATGACGGGTGGTCTGGCCCGACGATGCCGGGATCGGGGCAACACCGGCGAGAGCAGCGAACGCAGCGTCGTTGCGGATCCGCCCTGGATGAGACCACGCCAGGTAGATGGCGGCGGCGCTGATCGGCCCGACTCCGGGTTCGGCAAGCAGATGCGGCACCTGATCGGTGAGGATCCGTTTGAGCTCGGTCTCGAGTTCGTTGGCCTCTGATTCACAGGCGATCGCACGGCGGGCGCAGGCCCGCATCGCCCGGATGGTGGCCTGGTCCTCGATCGGACGGTCGGCGCTGAGACGAAGCCGGCTGGCCCGGCGAGCCAGCTCGGTAGTGCTGAGCCCATCCAATCGGGTTCGGATCCGGGGTGGGGCGGTGACCACCAGCGCCTGGAGATGATTGAGGGCTTTGGTGCGGGCGACCACCGCACCGTTACGGGTAGCCAACAACACCCGTACTGCTTCACGTTCGCCCCGTTGGCGGGGTTCGATCTGATGCTCAGATGCCAGCACCTGACGGGCAGCCCGGATGGCATCGATCGCATCGGACTTGGCGCCGTTACGCCGCAGCGGTCGACCGGGCCGTTCCACTTCGACGACATGCTCACCGGCCTCCTGGAGGAACCCGGTCAGGCCGGCCCCATAACTACCGGTGCCCTCAACACCCCACACCCGGGACCCGCCGCAAGCC
The DNA here is from genome assembly GCA_013202595.1 of bacterium. Lineage (GTDB taxonomy): Bacteria > Actinomycetota > Acidimicrobiia > Spongiisociales > UBA11373 > JABMPV01. The sequence continues at coordinate 2,888 of JABMPV010000138.1, read as the reverse complement.
CCCATGCGTGCCAGCACCCCCCGATACCCCGACGGGTCCGCCGGGAACTCCAACGTCTCAGACACCCCACCGAGGCGATCCACTATCGCAGCCGTATGCGTGTGCTTGTGGGTATCGACCCCAACGACGAACTCGATCTGATCTGCCAACATTGTCACGGTGACTCCTTCCATAGGACACCAGTTGTCGGTGCCGGTCTGGAACAACCGTGTGGCAAGACTGTGATGAGTCACACCGCAATGCGGTGGACAGGCTTCTGATTAGGCCAACCCACGGCCACCAGACCGGTGCCGGTAACAACGGGCGGACAAATCATTTACAAGGCATCCCCACAGGGAGCCAGTCACCAGAAGAGTCACGCCTGCTGTCACCAGCCCTCAGCCTGCCGATCAGACCCACTGACCGGCAACCCTGATCCTCACAGTCATCAGAGGGAATCCCTGGGTTCAGGGATGGTCGGAGGTCAGTCGTCGGCGGCCAAGAGATCGAATCCGAGCCGCGTGAGGCCATCCTCCCAAGCCGTAAGGGCAGCCTCACAGATGGCTGTGAGCTCGCCGACCCTGTTGCCGTCGGCGTCGATGACCTCAGCATCGACCGCGATACAGGCGTGTCCGGCTCCCACCTTCTGGAGTTCGGGGCCGATGACTACACAGCCGCCACTCATCCTGAGGAACGAGACCTGTTTGGTCAGCTTCGGATCCAGGCCCGAATACCCTCCCGACCTCGATTTGCCCCCGTGCTTCTCCCGGTCGAAAAGGTCTCGCACGATGGCGTTCGACGGCTCGTCCGCAATCGCGTCTGCCTCGTCGGGATCGATTCCAGCATCCTTGAACGCGCGGCGCGCGTGATCGCGCATTGAGGCGATGTTCCCAATGAGCGAAGCGAGCATATTCTCGATCTCAGTCTGCGAGAACGCGCTCGTGAAGTCAACCTTCACCTCCCGAAACCCGCCGCTGACACTTTCGGTCGGTGCAACCTTGGTCAGATCTTCCGTTCGGGTTGCCCCCAACGCAGCGTTGATGCGGTCCATTCGACCGTTCAGCGTGTTCCGCACCCTCGCTCCTTCCCAGTCATTGCGCGAGCGTAATGCTGGTGGCATCGGCCAGTGTCACCTCATCAGAAGGTCTGTCAGCCGGAAGGGAGTCGCGGTGAAGTCCTGACAGGGGTCCCGAGGCGCTCCTGACCTCGCACTAGACCACCGAGCCCCGAGCGCCACGTCGTCCTGGGGCGTGGGTCCACCGTGGCAGGGCGTGTGGCTTGTGGAGGGCCGATGCGACTTCGTACCTACGAGGGCGAGACCGATGTTGGGCTGCTGCGCGTCATCGACTCTCCCGGGCTGGAATTCCGATGACCATACCCAATCTTGGGAGGGATGGACCCTCTCATGCACGGGGCGGACTCTCCGCGGTTGGCCGCGTCTCGAGAGGTGCCGCCCACTGGTCCGGGCCGATCAGGCGCTGCCTCACGAGAGTCCCGGCGGCGGAGCCACGACCCGGGAGGCTCGAGTCGGAGGCGAACGAGAAGGCGGGCCGGCTTCTGACCGGGTGATTGAGACCGCTCCTTCCCCTGCTTTCCGGCCTGTTGCTAGATAACTGGCATTGACGCTAGATTGCTGGCGTGATGTCCAACCTCAAGGCAGCGCGGGACGCAGCCGGTCTCACCCAGGCCGCTCTGGCCGAACGCGCCGGGGTGAGTCGTCAGATGGTGGGGGCCGTCGAGGCCGGGCGACATGTGCCCCGGGTCGATACGGCCCTCGCGCTGTCAGAGGCGCTCGGAGTTCCGGTCGGTGATCTGTTCGGCACACCATCGGATCCGGTGGACGCCGTTTCGGGCGAGCGGCCGGGGGAGGGGAGCCTCGTCAGGGTCGGCCGGGTCGGGGAGCGGGTGGTGACGTCGCCGGCACGGACCGGTCCCGGGGGCTGGGGTGTCGCTGATGGGCTCATCGAGGGCGGCGCCGTGACGCCATTCCATGCCGGAGCGGCCGGGATGGTGGTGGCCGGATGTGAGCCCGGCCTGACCGTGTTGGAGCAGATCCTCCGCGAAGGCGGCATGTCGGCGGTGGCAGCCACGTCATCGAGTTCGGCAGCAGCGTCGGCACTGGCTGCAGGCCGTCTTCACGCGGCCGTGATCCATGGGCCCGGCGATCGATCGCTCCCTGCAGGTGTCGATGTGGCGGTCTTCCAACTCGCCCGATGGGAGGTGGGTTTGGCGGCCCACCCCGACTCCGATGGTGATTGGGTATCCGGGGCTCTGTCGGGGCGGGCCCCCGTCATCCAGCGTGAGGACGGGGCCGGAGTCCAGCGCGCCTTCATCGAAGCGCTCGATCCCGACAGCGGAGTCGTCGAGGGTCCGCGGGTGTCGAGTCACTTCGCTGCTGCGCGGCGGGCGATGGTCACCGGGATGCCCGCTGTGACCATCGGTCCCGCTTCGATCGCAGCCGGGGCCCTGTTCCATCCGTTCGAAGTACACGACGCTCGCATGTGGGTGAGTTCCAGGTGGCTTCAGGAGCGATTGGTCATGGAGGCGCTCGCCGCGATGTCGGGAGCGCGATTCCAGCGACGGCTCCGTGGAGTGGGCGGATACGACCTGACCGGGTCGGGGGCACGAGTCGCGTGATCTTCCGCAGTGCTCGTAGTGCCGTGCTCCTGTCGCTTGTGCTCGTTGTGGCTGCATGCGGAGCCGGTGCGGGCGATGATCCCGAGCGCGTGTTCGTGTCCGCCGCCGCCTCGCTGACCGATGCCTTCACAGACATGGAGTCTGCTTTCGAGTCGGTCAATCCCGACGTCGATGTCGTTCTCAACATTGCCGGCAGCTCGGCGCTTCGCGAGCAGATCACAGGCGGTGCGCCCGTCGACGTGTTCGCCTCGGCCAGCGCTCCGATCATGGAC
>JABMPV010000137.1 GCA_013202595.1 bacterium | reverse complement strand
CCTCGACCGCATCGACCGGTCGGCCGGTCAGGATCATGTCGAGAGCACGAGACAGGCCGATCACCCGGGGAAGCCGCTGAGTCCCGCCGTCCACCAGGGGAACGCCGAACCGCCGCTCGAAGCACCCGAATACGTCGTCCTCACCTGCCACTCTCAGATCGCACCACAGGGCCAGTTCCAAACCTCCTGCCACACAATGACCTGCCACGGCAGCGATCGTCGGCTTGGACACCGCGGCTCTGGTGAGCCCCAGCCAACCGTCGGGCGTCTCCTCGAGGTCCATGGACTTCAAATCGGCCCCAGCCGAGAATGTCCCGCCCGAACCGGTGAGCACGCCGACCAGCGCTTCGTCGTCGTCGTCGAACCGGCGCCATGCATTCCGTAGCGCAACGGCGGTCTCGCGATCGATGGCGTTGCGCCGGTGCGGGCGAGCGATCGTGACGACCGCCGCGCTCCCCACGTTCTCGTAGTGGACCGCCATCGCGAACCCTCCTGGTTGCGTGCCCGGGGAACCCTAGAGCGGGCATCGGGGGACCACGGAGTGCTCGAAACACAGCGGTCCTAGACTCGCCTCGTCGAGGGGTTGGTGCAGCGTGGCTTCCGGTGGCATCACCGGGATCGGATTTGATGTTCCGTGGAGTTCACGGTCGAGAACGTCATTCGCTTCATACACCTGCTCAGCGCCACTATCTGGGTGGGGGGCATGGTCTCGATGATCAACGTGCTCCCCACTCTCCACCGCATGGGCCTCCACGGTGCCGACGTGCGAACGGTGTCCAGATCCTTCGGCACCGTCGGATTCCCCGCCATGGTCATCGCGATGGGCACGGGTGTCTGGAAGACGATCGACGCGGCAGAGGTGTCGACGGCACTCTGGGTCAAGGTCGGGTTGTCGGCGGCGGCGCTCCTGCTCGGCCTCTGGTACGCCAGGGAGGCATCCGGACGGGGCCCCGCCGTCGCACTCCCGGCGATCCGACTGCTGCTCTTGCTCTCAGGAGTGGGCCTGGTGGCGGCCTCGATCGCTCTCTGAGTCGGGCCGGGTGTACGACACCAGGAGTCTGCGACTTCGATCGAGTCACCGAACGAGCGCGCGACACCTACAACCCGACATGGACGGGCCCTCTTTGGACGAAACGGCGGTGACCGCTACTTCTTGCGCTTGTGGCGGTTGGCGCGAAGACGCTTGCGGTACTTGTGCTTGCTCATCTTCTTGCGCCGCTTCTTGACCAGGGAACCCATGGAACCTCAAGGTGGATGTCAGTTGTCTTCGCCGTTGTCGGCACGCAGCCGACCGGAAAGGTGTCCGGCCCGGGGCGGGATCCCCACCCGTAACGGAGTGGGGCGCCCAAGGATGGCGGTTCCTTCCGACATGCGCAAGCCGCGAAGTCGATCAGACCTCGTCGAGTTGGATGATCAGCACCTCGTAGGGGGCCAACTCACTCACAGGCTTGTAGCCGGTGAAGCCGCCCGAGGGGTCCACATCGGGATCACCGTCGACCCTTCCCATCAGCGCCCTGGCCTTGACCGGACCGTCCAGGGGACCCTCTGCGAGATCGAACGCGATGGCATTGGTGGGGGTTCGCCCGAGGTTGACGATCACCAGGATGTGGTCGTCCCCGATCGACCGAAGGTAGGACAACACCGCTCCGCTCGCCGAATCGACCAGTTGCAGGTCGCCGTACTTGAGAGCGGGTGACCCATTCCGCAGGTGGACCAGTGAGCGATAGATCTCCAGGAGCGATCCTTCGACCCCGTCCTGAGCGGCCACATTGACGTCCTCAGCACCCCCCTGGAATGGCTCCCATGGAGCGTCCGCTGTGGTGAAATCGAACCCGGGCGCCTCACCCGTCCACGGCATGGGCGTCCTGATCCGCTCATCCGGCTTCGTGCCGTTCATCCCGATCTCTTCGCCGTAGTACAGAAAGGGAACACCGGGGAGCGTCAGCAGGATGGATGCTGCGGCTGCGGCGCGATCCTCGTTGAAGAGCCGATTCATCACCCTGGTCTGGTCGTGGTTGGCCAGGAATGGGGCGAACTGGCCGGCCGGGTAGGTCTCCATCACACGCTCCAGCACCGGGCGCAGACCCGAGGTGTTCCCCGCCTCGATCCCGAGGAGGATCGCGTCGGACAACTCGAACTCGAAGGCGAGGTCGAGTGCACCGGGGATGTACTGCCCGACGATGACCGTGGGACTCCACGCCTCGCCAACGATCAGCGAGTTGGAGGCGATCTCGTCTGTGTGCCCGTTGAAGCCTTCTAGCCACGCGATCGTCTGAGGGGTGTCCTCCTGATCATCACCGTCCTCGATCAGGTGCCGGGCGGCATCCACACGGAATCCATCGACACCCACGTCTTCGAGCCAGAACGATGCGATCGACTCGAGTTCGGCAGTGACGTCGGGATTCTCCAGGTTCAGATCCGGCATGCCGTCCCAGAAGACCCCGTAGAAGTAGCGACCATCCAGGCCGTGCCACACGGTCTGGCCCCACGGCCCGATGAACCCGGGGCTCTGGTCCTCCCAGATGTACCAGTCGGCGAGCTCCGATGACGGGTCACGCGATTCCTGGAACCACTCGTGCTGACGGGACGAGTGGTTGACCACGAGGTCGACGATCACGGCGATTCCCCGTTCGTGGGCAGCAGCGAGGAGGCCCCTGAGATCCTGGATCCGTCCATAATCCGGTTCGATCTCCCGGTAGTCCACGACGTCGTACCCGTGATACGACGGCGACTCGAACACGGGCATCAGCCAGATGCCGGTGACCCCGAGGTCGTCGGTGGTGGACGGGTCGCCGTCATTGAGATAGTCGAGTGACTCGATGACGCCGCGCAGGTCGCCAACGCCGTCACCGTCCGAGTCCTTGAAAGAACGAACGAAGATCTCGTAGAAGACGCGGTCATTCCACCAGTGCAGCCCGGCGTCCTCCGCGGTCTGCGGAGTGGGAGGAACAGTCGTGGTGGTGGTCGGAGGCACCGTCGTGGTCGTCGTGGTCGTCGTGATGGACGTGCTGGTCGAGG
>JABMPV010000136.1 GCA_013202595.1 bacterium | reverse complement strand
GTCAAGAATGGTGGGCGTGTCCGGCACCCTGAGTTCGAGAGGGTAAAGGGGGCTTCCGGGCGGAATGGTTTCATAGCGGAACCCGTACACTGCCCAGACCACGAGGACGGTGACGAGACTGAGACCGATAAAGGCGATCGCGAACACGGCAATCCGTTGAACCAGGAAATGTTGTTTCCTGAGGATCGCGTTGATTCTTTGTCCGCCGGGAACGTGGAGCGGTTGGGTCGCCGGCAGGAGCATTCGGAGAACCCTCTTGCCGGAGCATCAATCCGGGGGTCTTTGGGATAGGCCGCTTCGCATGGCCGACCGTGCGGCGACGATCCCTTCGGGTTGGCTCGTTGTGGGAGTTGATGGTGTGGATGTTGAGCATCTCGAGCACCGAGCACGCGAACCTGTTGGTGGTACCTGGTAGGGGCCACCGGTGGTCCGATCTTGAGACCGTCAACGTGACTGGCATTTCATCGTGGCTCGCCTCGCGGCACATCGTCGATCGACCGAACCTGGCTTCGGTGTAGCCGTGACGAGGTGTTCGCCATGACCAATCCTTCAGTATCAGTTCTCATCGCCCAGTGGGGCAAGGTGAACTTCACAGAGCGTGCGGTGGCCTCGATCCAGCGGTCGCAGTATGAGGGCGAGATCGAGATCCTCGTGTGGGACAACGCCTCGCCCGGAGGACCCGGTTCATTGGCTCAACGAAAGGGCATCACTCTCATCGAGCACGATGAGAACATCGGCTTTGGTCCGGCGCACAACGCCATGGCCGAACGGGCCACCGGCGACTACATCATCATCCTGAACAATGATGTCGTTCTCGATCCGCTGTGCATCGATCGTCTTGTTCAGGCAATGGGGGATCCTCTCAATCCAGGTGCTGTCGGCCCGCTGTACAGGGGCTTCGATGGCACCGTTCTCGAGGCCGGCGGAGTCGTGGGCAACGATGCGTCTGGCTGGCAGTTGTTCAAGGGGACGGCGCCACCCCCTTCATTGCTTCGGCGACGATACGAGGTCCACTACGCCTCCGCAGCGTGCCTCATGTTGGAGCGTGAGGTGTTCTTGTCACTTGACGGATTCGACGACCGTTACTCGCCTGCGTACTACGAGGACACTGATCTGTGCATGAAGTTGCGACAGCAGGGGCACCCGGTGCTCGTCGAACCCTTGGCGGTGTGCTTCCACTACGAGGGGGCCACCAGCGGCAAGGACGTGACGTCCGGCTTCAAGGCGTACCAGGTACGGAATCGATCCAGGTTCTTGAGGCGCTGGGTGGACGAACTGCAGGAAGTCGGTGAACCGGCATCCTTCGGACTTGCGGCCACCCAAGCGATCGTCGGCTCGGCAGAGCGTTCGGTGCTTTGGGTCAGCCCGCACCTTCCCCGGGTGGATCGCGAGGCAGGGCACCTGCGGATTCTGCGCATGATCGAGCAACTCCAGGCCGACGGGCAGCACGTGGCGATGTGGGTGAGGGATCCGTTCGACGTAGATCGGTACGGGCGGATGCTCGAGAGCAAGGGAGTGCCCTGGTTCGGTCCGGTCGAGAAGTCGAGGTGGCACCTCGATGGAAGCGATCCCGAGATACTGACCGGTCTCGATGATGTTGTTCGGGCGGTGGACTGGGACAGCGTGATCATCTCATTCCCGGACGTGGCGCGTGATCTCATCCCGGTCAGTCGCGGGGCACGGGCCGATCTGCCAATCCTCATCGATTGCGTGGATGTGCATTTCATCCGTGAGGAGAGGGGCTTGGCCTTTGGGGTCAACCCGCCGGGCGGCGGGATGAGTCGGAGGGATGAGTTGGCGATCTTCCGGATGTCGGATGGGCTCATCACGGCGTCCGCCTACGAAACCGAAGTGGTACGGGAGGCGCTGCCATCGGTGCCCGTCACGTCGTTCCTGGTTGCAGCCGAGGAGCCGAGGATCGAGGAGCGGGGGCCAGGTTCCGGTGCGCTCTTCCTCGGCAATTTCAACCATGCTCCCAATCTCGATGGGGTCGAGTGGTGGATCGATGCAATTCAGCCCAGGGTGCGTGCATCCCTCGATGACGATTCGTTCGCCGTGAGGGTGGTCGGCACGGCTTCCGGACGGCATCGCTTCGATTGGGGAGGCAATGCAGACGTTGCCGGATGGGTCGAGGACCTGGCGGACGAGTTCAGAGCGGCTCGGGTGTTCGTAGTGCCGCTGCGATACGGCGCGGGGACCAAAGGGAAAATCACGGTCGCCATGGCCTTCGGTATCCCGATCGTGACGACGCCGATTGGTGCTGAGGGTTTCTTCGGCGCCACGCTGGAGTCGCTGGTGGTGGCTCAGACCGAGGACGAGTTCGCAGAAGCCTGTGTGCGCCTGCTGGTCGATGACGATCATTGGGTCGAACGTCGGGAGATCGCCGTCGCGGCGGCCGAAGAGGCGTGGGAGTCACAGGTACGAGCGGGAGGCGACTTCACTGCGTGGGTGCGGCGGCGGCGACCATTGGCAACCTATATCGAACGCGGAGTCGGGCCATGAGCTCGATCGAGATCTGTGACAGCCCCATATTCGTGCTTGGGGCACCCCGCTCCGGGACCAGCATGATGCAATGGGCGCTGCGTCAGCATCCGCATCTCTGGGGTGGGCAGGAGAGCGACTACCTCATCCCCCTGGTGGAGCGACTGCGCGAACTCTGGGAGTTCGGGAGCCGTCGAGAGCGTCTTCATTGGCTGTCGGGTCAGCGCGTCTCGTTCGACGAGTTCGTTGGGCATGTCGGAACAGGGATCAACTCCCTCTACATGAGCCGTTCCCGAGGGAATCGGTGGGTAGAGCAGACGCCGCAGTACACACTCCACCTGCACGACATGGTGCGGCTGTTCCCCGGCGCGCAGTTCGTCGTGATGGTTCGCGACGGTCGTCAGGTGGTCGAGTCGCTGCGGCGATTCGTCAACCCCGTCGGGTTCGATGACGCATGCCGGCTGTGGCGACGCTTCAATGAGGAAGCGCTCGACTTTGCGACGGACCATGGAGACCGGATGCACTTCGTTCGGTACGAGCGCGTCGTGACAGAGACCGGGGATGCACTTGCCGAATTGCTCGATTTCTTGGGGGAGCCATGCTCGGAGGCATCGGTTGCTCACATTCGTGACAAGGCGCCGATCAACTCCTCGTTCGGTGACGAGGACTCGCGAAGGAAGGTGGCCGGGCGGTGGATGACATGGACTCCTGAGGAGAAGCTGACATTCGTCGACATCGCCGGTGAGATGCTCGTGGAGTTGGGATACGAACAAGACTCCGCATGGGTTACAGCGGAGTCAGTTGGAACTGCAGGGGAAGGCTGATGTCTGAGAGGCGCGCAATGCGGGACTATCCAATCATTGTCTTCGGAGCGCCGCGTTCAGGCACGACATACCTGAATGCGATTCTGAATCAACATCCAGACGTCTTCATCTCGCACGAGACCAGGCTCTTCGTCTGGCTTCATCGCGCTCTCGGAGAGCTCTTGACGAACCCACAGGCGGTCCTCACCAAGCGCGAGGAGTTCCGAGGCGTTCTCGAGACGGATCTGCCCGACACCATCCGACGGTTCTATGCGGAACTGGGCAATCAGGCACCGGTGTGGGGCGACAAGAACCCGCACTACGCGGCGAAGCAGAACACTGGAGTGCTGGCGACGATAGAGCGGCTGTTCCCTGGAGCGAGATTCGTGCATATCGTCCGAGACGGACGCGATGTCGTGGCATCCCTACTGAGAAAACGCAAGCCGACGGGTGAAGCGTGGGTGGATTTCGAAGGGGCGCATCAAATCTGGATCGATCACGTCGAGATCGGCCAGGAGTTCGGAAGGGAACGGAGCGACGAAACCTACTTCGAACTGAAATACGAGGACCTCATCGAACACGAGGTCGAGTACGCGGAAGCTCTCATGCGATTCCTGGATGTCTCGCCCTCAGGTCGAGTCATGACGTTCATCGAGCAGCAGCAAGTTGGCCGGACACCGCTCAGTGGCCCGACTCGCGACCTCAGCACGATGATTGGATCCGACTGGGAGGAGGTGGTGGGCCAGGAGAGGCTGGCGCGAAGCCGCGAATTGCTCGGACCGAGCCTGCAACGCCTGGGCTACCTCCGCCAGGAGCCGAGATCGGGGTGATGGACTGTTAGCAGGGTGCTGAAGAACTCTGTGTTTGGTGTTCGCGTTCTGTTGCTGGGTCCGTCATGCTGTGGTGATGCGTGGTTCTGTTGATTCTCAGTTGTCGATGTTTGAGGCTCCCCCTGGTGACCGGTCACCTCGATTGAGAGGTAATCATGTCAGTTATGGAACAACTACAACCGGACAGGGTTCGGCGGTCGTTCACTGATGAGTTCAAGGCGGATGCG
>JABMPV010000014.1 GCA_013202595.1 bacterium | reverse complement strand
GGTGCCATTGACGATGCCCAGGACCCTGCCCACCTGCTCCCCGGCGAGTGTCTCGGCCAGCGGCCGGATGATCGGGATGCCCCCGCCGACGGCGGCCTCGAAGAGGAGCGGCACTCCCGAAGTCTCGGCGGCGGCGAACAACTCGCGCCCTCTGGCCGCAATCAGTTCCTTGTTGGCGGTGACCACAGGCTTCCCGGCCTTCAGCGCCGCGAGGACGAGGGGCCCAGCCGGATCCTGTCCGCCCATCATCTCGACGACCAGGTCGATCCCGGGGTCGGCGATCATCGCCTCGGCCCGGTCGGTCAGGATGCCGTCGGGAACCTCGAACGCCCTCGGCTTGGCGAGATCCCGCACGACGACACGACGTACCTCGAGGTCCAGTCCCGTCTTGGTCGCGATCGCCTCACGGTCTTCGATGAGGCGCCTGACGAGGCTTCCGCCCACTGTTCCTGCACCAAGGATTCCGATTCCAACGGCCATCGCTCACCTCCTGGGGTGGCGGCGGATGGTACCCGTGTGGATGGCGACCTCAGTCCCCCGGGACATGATGCCGGGACCCGGACCGGGTCACATCCGATCGGGGGCAGAGAGGCCGAGCAACCCGAGCACCGCCAGCACGGCGCTCTTGGCGCCCTCGACCAACCACAACCGTGCCTGGGCGACTGCAGGATCATCGGTGACCACCTTGCAGTCGGCGTAGAACTTGTGGAACGCTACGGCGAGGTCCTGCCCATAGGTGGCCACACGGTGCGGGGCACGCCGGTACGCCGCCTCCATCACCTCTTCACCCAGGCGATCGATCTGCTTGAGCAGGCCGATCTCCGCCGGGTCGGTGAGCACGGTGAGATCGGCATCGTCCATCGGCGCACGCACGAGCCCGGCATCGGTGGCGAAGCCCTCGAGACTCTTGACCCTGGCGTGGGCGTACTGCAGGTAGTACACCGGGTTATCCATGCTCTGGCGCTTGGCCTCTTCCAGATCGAACGTCAGAGCCGTATCCGGACTGACCGCCGACAGGTAGTAGCGGACGGCATCTATCCCGACCTCTTCGATGACCTCCCGGAAGGTGACGAACTCGCCTCCCCGCATGGTCATCCGCACCAGTTCGCCGCCCCGTGTGAGGTTGACGGTCTGGGTGATGACGATCTCCAGGCAGTCGGGATCGAAACCCAGCGCTTCGACGGCAGCCTTCATCCGCGGGATGTAGCCGTGGTGGTCGGCACCCCAGATATTGATGAGCCGATCAAATCCCCGGTGGAACTTGTCGAGGTGATAGGCCACATCGGGCGCGAGGTAGGTCGGATTGCCATCGGACTTGATGAGCACCCGATCCTTCTCGTCGCCGAACGTGGTGGTCCGGAACCAGACCGCTCCGTCCTCGTCGAACACATGGCCGCGCTCGCGCAGCATGCCGATGGCCTCGGCCACCTCGCCGCGCTCGTGCACGGTGGTCTCGCTGAACCAGGAGTCGAAGCGGATGCGGGCGAGATCGAGGGTCTCCTCCATGTCCCGCATCGCCCGTGCCGTCCCCCAGGTGAGCACCCTGGCCGCCAGGTCGGGTTCATCGACCCACGAGTCCCCCACCTCTTCCAGGAGGTCGGCGGCCCAGTCGATGAGGTAGTGACCCGGGTAGCCATCTTCTGGAAAAGCGACATCGCGACCGGCAGCCTGCAGATACCGGGCCGTCAGAGAGTGCCCGTACCGGTCCATCTGAGCGCCGGCATCGTTGTAGTAGTACTCCCGGGACACATCGTCACCGGAGAATTCGAGCAAGCGGCAGAGCACGTCGCCAGTGACCCCTCCCCTGGCGTGGCCGATGTGCAGCGGGCCGGTCGGGTTGGAGGACACGAACTCGACCTGCACCTTGTCACCGCTGCCGGACTCGGCCCTGGCGAAATCCGGGCCCACGGTTGCCGCGCTGCGCAGGACCTCGAGGTACCAGGAGGGAGCCAGCGTGAAGTTGAGAAAGCCCGGTCCGGCGACCTCGACGGAGGCGACGTGCTCGACCGTTGGCAGGTGCTGTGCCACGACCTCGGCGATGGCCCTGGGAGCCATCTTTGCGTCGCGAGCAGAGACCAACGCGATGTTGGCCGCCCAGTCTCCGTTGTCCCGATCACGGGGACGCTCTATGACATAGGAGTTCCCCGATAGGTCTGGCAGGTCACCCGCAGCGAAGGCTGCAGAGAGCGCCGAGTCCACGGCTGTGCGGAGTGCTGATGGGAACATGAGAAGGCTGCGGATCATACAGCCGGCAGGTCCCCGCTCCGGCACCCACTGGTACACTGGCGCCTCTTCCCGCCCTCGTAGCTCAGGGGATAGAGCACCGGCCTCCGG
>JABMPV010000135.1 GCA_013202595.1 bacterium | reverse complement strand
GGACACAGCCGGGGGCGTCATCTGGCCGTCGTGAACGCGGTAAACGTTTGTGGTCGGGGCACTAGTCGGGGCGTCAGCCGGCGATTTGGCTGTTCGGTCAGCCGCCGAGGGCCAGGGCCAGGGCGTAGGCTCCCCAGCCGCTCGCCAACACGCCGGCGACATCCCAGGTGAACCACACGGGATGGGGGCCGTGACCCTCTGTCAGCGCCCACGCCTCGACCATCCATGTCGAGAAGGTGGTGAACCCGCCGAGGAAGCCGAGTCCTGTGATTCGGATGACGTCGCTGCCGGGGGCAGAGCCGACGAGGACGCCCAGGGCCGCAGCGCCGGCGATGTTGGCCACGGCAGTTCCCAGCGGGCGGTCAGATCTCGTTCGAAGCTGGACTGCGATGCGGACCCCGTGGCGGGCGAGCGCTCCGAACCCTCCGGCGATGATGGCGATCGTCGTGATCATCTGTGGACACCCCCGAGCACCATCCCGGTGCGTGCGACCACGAGGCCGCCGATGACCGATGTGGCCAGGTAGGCGACGGCGATGCCGCCCCGGCCTCCGCGGATCAGGGTGTCGAACTCGGCTATCAGCGTGGAGAAGGTCGTAAGGGCCCCGAGCAGGCCCACACCGATCAAGAGCGACCATGGCCCTGCGGCGTGGTGGAGGAACCGGGGGAGGAGGAACCCCAGCACCGCCGCCCCGAGCAGGTTGACCGTGAGTGTGGCCCAGGGGAACCCGGCCGAAGGGATGGTCTCGACTGCGAGGATTCGCAAGCCGGTCCCGGCGGCGCCTCCGGCCACCACGGCCGCGGCGCGCAGCCATCGGCTGGTCTTCATCGGGTTCATCACCGCCGGGATGCTACGGCGCTGCCGTCGCCGCTCTTCCGATGCCGGTGGGGGAGGCCTACTCGCTTCCGGGGATGAGGCGCTGAGGCCGTTCGATCTTCGCTGCCTCCAACCCATGGATCGTGCCGTCGGGAAGCGTGACGAGGATTGGATGTGGGGCGATCCTCGTCGAGGTGTCCACCTCGATCGTGACCTCGGACAGGGGGAAGGCGGAGATCAGTTCTTTGATGCGGTTGGTCGCCCCTGCGCGGCGGAACACCAGCAGCCTCTCGGTGGTCCTGGCCAGTGTCGTGTACAGGCCGCCGAGGGCCGGTGAGTTGCGATAGCGAAGGCCCCCTGCGATGACGCCGAGCGCCGCACCCAGGCCACCGCCGATTCCTCCGCCGAGCGCCGCACTGAGTATGGAGTCGGCTGCCGAAGTCGCTATCAGGTAGCCGACTCCCGCTCCGATCCCTGCGATGGGGACCACGAATCGCCACATCCCTTTCGGTGTGGTGTTCGCGGCGGCGATCACTTCTTCTGCCGGAAGGAGTTCATCTACTGCGTGGGCACGAACCCTGTCGATCTTCGCCATGGGGCAGTCTCGCGTGTTCGCGACCTGGACGGCGGCAGCGTCAGGCCCGCACCATGCGCCGCTGATGGGCCAGGTCGGGTGCGGAGGTCCGCTCGACTGTCACGTAGGCGTTGGGATTGGTGGCTCTGACCGCGTGAAGCGCTTCGGAGATGCGGCGCCGGGGCACGACGCTGAAGGACAGGCGGACGGGACCCTCTACCCCCTCGGCATTCAGGACCGTGACCCCGAAGCCCATCTCGCGCAGCACCGGGGCCACCGCCGGGCCGTCGTGAGGGGAGATCACTCTGATGAGTGCCTTGCCCATCCCGATTCGGCGTTCGATAAAGCCTCCGAGGGCTGTTCCGGCACCGAACCCGGCGGCGAAGCCGATCAGTTTGATCGGGCTGTCGAGGCTGGTGACCACCTGGGATGCGGCGAGGAGCCAGATTGCGGATTCGAAGAATCCGAGGACTCCGGCGACAGCGTTGCGACCCTGGACCAGTGCGACGATCCGGATCGTCCCGATCGAGACGTCGGCGACTCTCGCTGCGAAAATTAGTGCTGCTGCGAACAATGCTTCCATGGTGCGCAGCGTACGGCCGCCGGGATCCGCCCGGGCGGTTCGCTGAGACGCTCTCAGGCATGGATCGCCTACGCTCGGCTCATGCGCTTGAGGGTCATCGGATCGAACGGGACGTATCCCACGGCAGGTCGTCCCACCTCGGGGTATCTCGTCGAGACCGGCGCCTCCACGCTGCTGCTCGATGCAGGTCAGGGCGTTGCAATGGCGATGAGCGATCTCATCGATCCGGCCGATCTGACGGCCGTCGTCATCAGTCATGCCCATCCCGACCATTGCGGTGATCTGTTCGCTCTGCTCAATGTCCTCCGCTTCGGGGGGTCGGGGCGGAGCGGTCTTCCCGTCTTCGGCCCGGCCGACGTCTTCGAGAAGGTGGCCGATTTCCTGGATGCCGCCGGGGGCCACGCGATGTTCGATGCCTTCGACCTCCGCCCGATTGCAGGCGGGGACCACATCGACGTCGGGCCGTTCGGTATCGATTTCGGCGACGCTGTGCATCCGGTGCCCGCCGTCGTCACTCGTGTCACCTGCGGGCAGTCCGTCATGACGTATTCGGGGGACACAGGGCCGGAGAGCGATCTCGTGGATATCGCCAGGGACAGCGATCTGCTTCTGTGTGAGGCATCGCTGCAGGGACAGACCGGAGTCGGCAGGTACCCGTATCACCTGTATGCCGCTGAAGCGGGGGAGATTGCCGAGTCGGCTTCGGTCCGGCATCTCGTCCTGACGCACCTGGTCCCTACCCTGGCGCCCGAAACGTCTGCAGTCGAGGCGCGGGCCCGGTTCTCCGGGCCGGTATCGGTGGCACATCCCGGCTTCGCCTGCGACGTTCGATAGACGACGGACGCAGCCGACGCGCTGCGGGAGGAGCGACATGAGGACCGATCGGGCGCCGGACGAACTCCGGCCGGTGAGCATCACGCGGGGCTACACGGAAATGACTCCCGGTTCGGTGCTCATGGAGATGGGCAAGACGCGCGTGCTGTGCACGGCGTCCATCGATGCCGACGTGCCCAGGTGGATGCGCGACAGCGGCAAGGGTTGGGTCACAGCGGAGTACTCGATGCTGCCGGGATCGAGTCCGCAGCGGGTACGGCGCTCGTCGATCGAGGGCGGTCGCACCAAGGAGATCCAGCGCCTGGTCGGAAGGGCCCTCAGGGCTGTGGTCGACCTCGAGACGCTCGGCGAGGTGACCGTCAGGGTCGACTGCGACGTCCTCCAGGCCGACGGGGGAACCCGTACGGCTTCCATCACCGGAGCATGGGTGGCTCTGTGGGACGCACTCGAGTGGGCCAGGGGCGAGGGCATCGTCACCGGTGATCCGCTCACCGATCACTGTGCGGCGATCAGCGTCGGCATGATCGATGGCGTGTGCCTCCTGGACCTTCCCTACGAGGAAGACGCGGGCGCCGATGTCGACATGAACATCGTGATGACCGGATCGGGCGATCTGGTCGAAGTGCAGGGCACTGCCGAAGGAGCAGCCTTCGGGCGCGACGATCTCGATCGTCTGCTCGACCTCGCCGCGGCGGGCATCGACCGTCTCGTGGTGGAACAGGCTGCGGCGGTCGGCCGGTGAGAGCACCCTCCAGGCTGGTCATCGCCACGAAGAACTCCGACAAGGTCAGAGAGGTGAGGGCAGTGCTCGCCCGGTCGATCCCCACGACGACGGTCGTGGAAGGCCTGGAGTGGGACGACGTGGATGAGACCGGTTCCACGCTGATCGAGAATGCCCTGCTGAAGGCGATGGCGGTCGTGGCGGCGACCGGGATCCCCGCCCTCGCCGACGACACCGGACTCGAGGTGGACGCCCTCGACGGTGGGCCCGGTGTGCACACCGCCCGTTTTGCGGGCCCAGGGGCATCGTATGAGGCCAATCGACAGAAGCTGATCTCGGTGCTGACGGATACGGACAATCGCTCCGCGCGCTTTCGCACGGTGGTGGCCATGGCGTTCCCCGACGGCACTGCGGTGACGGCCGAGGGTGTCCTCGAAGGCGAGATCACCCGCGGGGAGCGAGGGTCGGGCGGCTTTGGATACGACCCGGTGTTCTCGGTGGGCGGCAGGACGTTGGCTGAGATCCCCGAACGGGAGAAGAACACCATGAGCCATCGTGCGGTTGCCCTGGCCGCCCTGGTCGAGAGGCTCAACAATCCCACCACGGACTGATTGCCCCGAAACCCGGGTTCCCTGTATCCTCTCCGTTCCGATGAGTTACCCCCGCTTCGCTTCACTCCTGGTCGCGCTCGCAGCAGCGCTCGCCACCACTCTTCCCGCACTCGCCGACGAATCGCCCACGGGCCCCGGAGGCGCACTCGCCGACGAGCGAGTCGTCCCCGTCGAGTGCCACGGTGAGGCCGTCACGCTGAACGGCGCCGACATCGGAGTCACCGGCACCCATCCCGACACGGGTGCCCCCGTCACGGTCATCACCGGAACCCGCGACGCAGACGTGATCATGGGGACTCCGGGCGACGACTGGATCATCGGCCTCCGCAGCGGCGACATCGTGTGTGGCCGGGGCGGCAACGACCTCATCGATGGTGGCGGCGGGGAGGATGTCATCGACGGGGGCGCCGGTGATGACGAGATCTTTGGCGGATCGCGCAGTGACACCATCTTCGGCGGCCCGGGGAACGATGTCATCGACGGCGGACAGGGTTTCGACATCATCGACGGCGACAGTGGTGATGACATCCTCAACGGCAAGAGCGGTTTCGACACCATCCACGGCGGGTCGGGCAATGACTTGATACGGGGACACTCAGGCGAGGACACCCTCGATGGCGGCGGAGGCGACGATGTGCTCGATGGCGGCAAGGCCGCCGATACCTTGACCGGCGGAGCCGGGGCCGACACCCTCACAGGGTCCTCAGGACCCGATGACCTGGTGGACGGCGGCCGCGGCAACGACGTCGTCGAGGGCAACTTCGGCGATGACCTGATGGTCGCAGGCGGCGACGGCGACGATTTGGTCGCAGGCGGCGTCGGCAACGACGTGGTCAGCGGAGGCAGGGGTGCCGACATCGTCGATGGTGGCCGGGGCAATGACACCGTTGTCGGCGGTGACGGGCCGGACACCGTCAGGGGTGGCACCGGCAACGATTCGATGCATGGCGGCACCGGAGTCGATTCCCTCAATGGAGGGCAGGGTGATGACCTGCTCTTCCGAAGCGAGTATCCCAGTCGGGACTCGTTCAATGGTGGCGCCGGCCAGAACGTGGTGGCGACAGGCAAGCGAGGCGTGTCGTCCGGGGTCAGGCGTTACCTGACCGAGGACGAAGCCCTGCAGTTCTTCGACTCCTCGAAGCTCAGCGACTTCACCACCTATCACAACTGCTGCGAGAACCGGGTCATCAACATCCAGACGATGGCGAACACCGTCAGCGGGCACGTGATCATGCCCGGCGGGTGGTTCTCGGTCAACGACATCGTGGGACGGCGGACCGCTGCGAAGGGTTACAAGCCGGCCGGTGCCATCATCGGGGGATGGATCCAGTGCTGCGACTTGCCGGCGAATATGGGCGGCGGTACCAGCCAGTTCGGCACCACCATGTACAACGCCATCTTCTTCTCAGGGCTCGGCGATGTCGCAGACAGCCTCAAGCAGAACGGGTCGGTCAACAGTCCGCACACTCTCTATTTCGCGCGGTATCCGGCCGGTCGCGAAGCAACGATGGGATATCCCGATCACGACGTGCGGTTCTACAACGACAGCGACCATCCGGTGCTCGTCACGACTCATCACGGCGGGTACTCGGGTAGGTCGATCACGGTGCGCATGTGGGGCAATACAGATGGGCGAACGGTTCGAGCTGTCCACTCCTGCAATGCGCCGGGTACCAGCATCTTCCCCGAGGTCGAGGCGGCGAGTGGGGCATGCGGTACCTACACGACATCCCGGAAGGTGTATCGTCCCGATCCCTCCATGGACCCGTCCTCGTCGTCAGAGAAGCCGGGCCAGGCCGGGTTCGCCATAAGCGTCAATCGCATCATCACTGAGGGCGACGGCAGCACGCGAACAGAGACGTTCAAGTGGTCCTATTCGGCTTCACCGATCGTGGTCACGACCCACCCCTGCAACATCCCCGCAGGCGACCCCGAGTACACCGGCGAGACCTGTCCGGGCGATGGCGGGGGCGGCGGTGGAATCGACCCGCTCTGACGGCATCGCTCGAACGGTCCTCTTCGTTGGGGTCACAACGGCGTAGCGTGGGGGAGAGCGAGGAGGTCGCGAAATGGTCTGGCATCCAGCAGTCGTCGTAGTAGGCATCGACGGATCGGAACGGAGTCTCAGAGCCGCTCAGGTGGCCGCAGACCTGGCCAGGGTCCACTCGGCTCGTCTGGTGATTGTCACCGTTGTCCGCCCGCCCGAGGGTTGGTGGGGCATCGTGGGGTCTCCGCCCCCGGCCGAAGCGCTCGCTTCGTCCATGAGTGAGGCGCAGAAGGGGATTCTCGACGTCGCCATGCACGGGCTAGATCTCGATGGTCTCGAGTGGGAGGCCACCGAGGAGATAGGAGATCCTGCATCTGCTCTATCGGATGTGTGTCGCGATCGAGACGCCGACGTGCTGGTCGTCGGCCGACGCGGCGCCGGCGTTCTCGAACGCCTTGTCATCGGGTCGGTTGCAGATCGGCTGACCCACTACGCCCCTTGCCCCGTGATGATCGTTCCCTGAAAGACGGCACATGACTTCAGTTTCCAGGTTCTCTTCAATGGTGCTCGTCCTGGCTCTCGCGGCATCTGCGTGCAGCGGCGACGATGCTGCGCCCGATTCCACGACTGCTCCGGTCACATCGTCCTCGACGGTGGTGGATGCGACGACTACCACCACATCGGTCTCGAACCACACCGTGCCCGAGACCACGTCGACGACGGTCGTCGTCCCGACGTCGGTGGCATCGCCCGTTACCGAGGGCGAGGCACTTCCCTCCGCGCTGTCGAGGACGGCGATCCCATTCGACGAGGTGGACACGGGGTGGGTGCTCGCCCTCTACTCCGCCGATCAGGTGATCGGATCGTTCGTCGAAGGTCCCATCGTCCTGTACCTGGTGTCCCCCGATGGCGATCGGTACGAGGTCACGTCGTGGCCTGCGGGTGCCGCCAATCGTCCGTGGGAGGTGCTGGCACTGGCCAACGACGGCCGGACCGGTCTGCTCACACGGGCGGCATCGATGGATCCCGACGCGGTCGAGGTCGTCAGAGTGAACCTGGAGACCGGGGGTCAGTCGCTCGTGTACCAATCGCCCGCGCTGGCCACGGTCCGGGGAGGGTTCTCGCTGCCAGACGGCGACAGCGTCGCGGTGGCAGTCGACACCGGTGAGGCCGACATTCTGAACGTCGTGACTTCCGAGGGTGACTCGATCGAGATGGTCCGGACCCGTTCGTATCCTCGTGCACCGATCGCATGGTTGTACGGGGTCGATGGCGAGTTGCTGGTGATCGGTGATGCCAATGGGCTGAGGCTCGTCACCGTCGATGGTGTAGTCGTCAGGGCCCTCGAGTCGCCGGGTCGATGCATTCCGGTGCGCTGGTGGGATGTCACCACGGTTCTCGCAGCGTGCATTCCGCCCAGTGCTCCCGCTGATTCGATCTACCGAAGGCTCTTCACCATCCCGCTGAGCGGGGAACGGGGTGCAGCCCTGACGTTGCTTCCCGAGGGCTTCGATGTCATCGGGGACTTCGGGTACTCGAACGCCTGGGAGGTCGGCAACGCGACCGTCATGCAGTGGCATGGCGACTGCAGTGCTCTCGGGTTGCACGACCTGAGTCGCAGGGTCGGTGAGCCGATCGTCCTCGAAACCGAATACGGCCCACGCGTGGTCACGGTCACGGACGACGCTCTCATCGTCCATGGCATCAGCGGGTGTGGCGACTATTACGGACCGCTGTTGGCGATCGGGACCGACGGCACCACCCTCCGCACGCTCGTCCCCCGGGTCAGCGACGACCACTCGGCAGTGATCTCCGCTGCAGGAATGATCCTGGTTCCCTGATCATCTGGGAACTCCCCTGGGTTCCGCCGTGTCTCATCCCAGAAGCCGGCACGCGCCGGGTTCGGCGAATCGCGGGTCTGTGAAGATGGGGGAGATGGCACAGCGCCGCTTGGACGATCGGACCGATCATGAGCTACTACAGGCGGCCGGTGATGACATCGAAGCATTCGGGGTTCTCGTCCGCCGTCATCAGGCGTTTGTGTTCGGAGCTGCGATGCGCGTCGTGAAGGACCCGGTTCTGGCCGAGGACATCGCCCAGGAGGCCTTCATCAAGGCCTACAAGGCACGCGACTCGTTTCGCGGTGATTCCCAGGTACGCACGTGGATGTACCGGATCACCACCAACCTGGCGCTCAACGCCGTCACCAGGCGACGGGAGACGCCCGTAGAAGACGGACTACTCGAGACCGCTCTGCAGGTCGAAGGTCCTTCTCACGCCGTCATCGCCGATGAGCAGCGTGCGATGGTGCGTGCGGCAATCGATCGGCTGCCCGACAAGCTCAAAGTGCCGCTGGTCCTGAGGGAGTTCGAGTACCTCAGCTACGAGGAGATCTCAGATTCTCTCGACATCCCGCTCAACACGGTGCGAACTCGCATCCTGCGGGCCCGGCGTTCGTTGCGGGCAGACCTGGAGGTGCGGCTGTGAGTGCTCTTGCCTGCGGCATCGTGCGATTGGATCTCGAGCAGTTCTCATACGGCGAGCCCGGTCAGATCGACGACCATGTCGTCGACTGTGAGATCTGCCTGGGCATGCTCGCCGATTTGTGGGTCGAGGAGCCGCCCAGCGATCTGGCCGAACCGGTGGTGAGAGCGCTCCGTCTGGAGGAGTTCCTCCTCGAGTCGGGGATGATGGCGGGAGCGGTGCTCGCCGACATGGTCAGGGCGCTGCTCTCCTACGCTTTGAAGGTCGACGACGAGGAGGACGCATGACCCTCGAGAACACGATCGTCACCTCCTCGGTGGTGGCCGGCCTGCTGCTGATCGGCTGGATCCTCCTGGCGATCGTGAAGCGAAGGTTCAAGGGCACCTTTACGACCGTGCTGACCCAGGTCGCGCCCGCACTAGCGCTCTCGATCATCGTCGTGGGGGGTCTCGTGGTGCTCGACCCCGATCGGGCAGACGTTCTGGCCGACTCGGCACTGGAGTACCTGCCGAGACTGCTGGTGGCCGTCCTGGTGATCATCCTGGCCAGGGCGGGTGGCAAGGTCGTCGGCCTCCTGGTCGAGACGTCGCTGCGCCCGGTCTCCACGATGATGGCCGCACGCGCCCGCATGGCCATTGGCGGCGGCTTCCTGGCGATCGGGGCGATCATCGCCCTCGATCAGTTGGGCGTCAGCACGGACGTGCTGCTTCTGCTGGTGGGCGGGTTGGTGCTGGCTCTGGCTCTCGCGGGGGGCCTCGCCGTCGGCCTGGGGTCGCTGCCGGTCGCCCGGCAGGTGGCTGCAGGCAGGCACGTACAGGAACGCTTCTCCGTGGGCCAGACGATCCAGGTGGCCGGCCACAGCGGCACTCTCAAGAGCATCGGGATGTCCACGTCGCGCATCGAGACGCTCGAGCAGGTGATCGTGGAGATCCCCAACGAGTCGTTCCTGAGCGGAGCCGTCTCGATCCTCGACGACTGAGGCCGCCGAACTCCCAAGGAGCCACCTGAGGTTGCTTTGGAGAAAGCGAGCAGTGGCCAGGAGTTCGGCAGAGCCGAACTCCCAAGGAGCCACCTGAGGTTCCTTGGGAGAAAGCGAGCAGTGGCCAGGAGTTCGGC
>JABMPV010000134.1 GCA_013202595.1 bacterium | reverse complement strand
GAAGGGCGAACCAAGCGGGAGATCACCCGATGCCTGAAACGTTACGTCACCCGGCAGATACACCGGACGCTCACAGCCAACCCGCCGCTGCTGATCGCTTGACAAACATAGAAGCATCCCGGGTTCATCGGGTTCTTCGGAAATGAGCGGGGTCGGGTGATACCAGGGATGTAACAGGGACCCTGCCAGTCTGACTGTGTTCTATGCCGATCAGGTGGGAGAGCCCCTATGGAAGCCGACCCTACCGTGATGTGCGAGTTGCTTATCGGACTCGGCAACGCCAACGTCCTGGACGACCCCGATCGAGTTCGAAGTTCGACGTCAACCCACACCGGCAGCATGAATCCAACAACCTGCCTCCACCAAACCCGGGGCACCCCAGAGCCTCCGACAAACTCGGGGCGGTTCAGGGTCGATCAGCTGGCTTGAGCTTGACTCGGGCTCTCGGCATACTCTTCGACAGTGGCAGATCATGCCACGCTCGCCAAAGTGGCGCCGATAGGCTCACGATGAGCCGCGCCAACAGGGAGTGTCAGCTCGAACACACTGTGATCGTCATCGCGACGATAGACAAGGTCTCCGCCCATCATCTGGGCGAGATGCCGGGCGACGGCCAAACCGAGTCCGACAGTCCCCGGAGAGTTGACACCAGCATCGACCTGTTGATAGGGCTCGAAGATCCGGTCCTGGTCCTCGGCCGGCACCCCCAGGCCGTCATCGACGACGCTGACGGCAGCGATGTCGCCACGATTGGCACAATCGACACGCACGTTGGGTCCCCCATAGCGCTGGGCATTGGTCACCAGGTTACGGAGGATCTGACGTATCCGAGCGGGATCGCCGATGGCCGGTCCGGGATCCCCGTCCACGGCGACTGTCATTTCGAGTCCTTCGAGCACTTGGGCCGTCTGGGCAACAAGATTCACCGGTACCGCAACCACGCTCAGATCACCGGTTCGGACCCGGACGGCCACAAGAAGATCCTCGACAATAGAGGCAAGATCCCAGGTCTCGCGGGCAACAACTTCAAGCAACTCCTCCCGCTCCCCAGGCTGGAACCCGCCGACATCGTTGCGGAGCACATCGACGAACCCCAACACAGACGTAAGCGGAGTCCTGAGCTCATGACCGACGCTGGCAATGAACCGGTCCTTCTCGCGATCGAGACGCTGCAGAGATTCCAGCTCCTCGCGCCGGTGCGCCTGATGCCGCCAAACGAGTGCGGCCAAGATGAAGAGGGCGAGGATGGAGAGAACAGGGACTTGCCACAACAACGCGGACTGGGCCGACTGCGACAGGGCCAGAACCGTCGACAGATGCTCGCCCTGCAACAATCGCATCGCTTCGATGGCTCGGCTCAACTCTTGCTCAAGAGCCGTCGTGGTCCCGTGGTAGAGCTCCATCGCTTCACCACCCTGTAACCTGATCTGCGCCAGCTCCAGGATCGACGCCGTGTACCGCTCATAGATCTCGGAGGTAACCTCGAGAGCCGCGATCGTTTCCTCATCCGAGAGGAGCTCTCGCAAAGCAGCGGTCGTGGAGCGGAAAGCGACAGCCCCATCCACCGTCTTCGCGTCCAGCTCTCCACCCGACGGAACAGCCGCAGTGTCGTTGGTATCGATTCCCGCAAATCCCGCAGAACCCATTCTGACTATTTGATTGGTGTACCCGATCGTACTCAACGCGCTGTTTTGCAGTGACGACAGCAGGGTGATCTCCCCGGTCTCTCCCCTCAGCTCGTCCTGGGACCTCGCGACACGCACCAACACCACGACAATGCTGACAGCAGCCGTGATCAGCGCCGTCGCCAGCGAGGCAACGACGAGGAGACCCTTAGTATATTCTCGTAGACGCATATCCCGAATATCGACCGCCCCACCCAAGCCCTGAAGCCATTCACCCGTCCCCGCTGGATCAACCACCCACCAGGGTCCGCGTCAGGTGGTCTGCGGCGAGGTCTCGACGATCGATTGTCGAGCATTCCTCACCCGCTTCGGTTACGGCTGACTCCTCCCCACCCGGCGATGGCGCACGTTGAAGTGTGAGGTGTGGCCGGACGTCTAGCTCCAGCGCACCCTCTTGTTGCCGTGCCACAGGTCAAGGAGTTCACGATCGCCATCCACGGTGATGGTCGAATCCCTACCCCTGTTCCACAGAACGAGATAGAGGTCGGAAGCGTCACCGGTCATCGTGACGTCTGCGGATCCGTTGCCGCGGACTGTGGTGATGCCGTCGGGTGTGAAGGTGAGGTGCCAGCGGTCATCGGTGTCCTTCGCGTGAACAACCATGGTTCGAGTGCTTGTAGTGGGGAACTCATTGGCACGTGTGGCGAACCCTCTGACCATCTCGTCGACTCCGTCGGAGGCGAATACTGGATCGAACCCGGATCCGGCGCCTGTCGCGTTTTGGGCGTCGAATCTGTGCACCGCTGTCTCGTGAGCTTGGCGTCGTGCCCACATTGCGAGTGGCGATGGTGCCGGGAGGAATGTGGGAAGGTCGTCGGCCGGTGACGCCGTTTCGAGCGACTGGACGAGGTTGATGTTTGTCTTGAGATACCAGTCGATCAGTTCGTTGTCGTCAGG
>JABMPV010000133.1 GCA_013202595.1 bacterium | reverse complement strand
CCGCATTCCAGTTCCCTGCCTACTCGGCGGCGATCACGCTGCTGGTCCGCCCCGACGAGTACTCCCGTGCGTCGGGTCTGGTCCAACTGGCTGGAAGCATCGGGCGGGTCGTGGCCCCGACGGCTGCTGCCGCCCTGGTGGTCTCGTCCGGCTTGACGGTGATCTTCATCATCGACTTCGCCACGTTCCTGTTCGCCGTGGCGACGCTGATGATGGTCACGTTCCCTGCACTCGAACCGGTGGAGCGGAGCGGCAGCGGGGTTCGCGGGCTCCTGACTGAAGCGAGAGAGGGCCTGGACTTCGTATTGGAGCGCAGGGCGCTGTTCATCCTGATGATGTCGTTTGTTGCGGTGAACTTCGCATTCGCCTTCCAGGGAGTGCTCCTCATCCCGATGCTGATCGAGATGTCGGGTGAGAGGACGGCGGGGATCATCGTGTCGATCGGTGCGGTGGGAGTGTTGGTCGGCAGCCTCGGCGTCAGCGTCTTCGGCGGGCCCCGCAATCGGATCCTCGGTGTCTACGCTCCGATCCTTGCCATGGGCGTGGGTCTCGTGCTGATGGGACTGCTGCCGGCGCTGTGGCTGGTCGTCCTGGGGATCGTGCTGATGAATGCCACGCACCCCATCGCAGGTGCGAGTAGCCAGGCGATCTGGCAGTCGAAGGTGCCGCCCGGCCTCCAGGGAAGGGTGTTCGCGATCCGGCAGGTCTCGGCGATCGGGGCGGCACCGCTCGCATTCTTGCTTGCCGGGACGCTGGCCGATCGGGTGTTCGAACCGCTCATGGCCGATGACGGGGGAGTGCTCACGGCTGTGTTCGGATCCGGTCCCGGGAGAGGCATCGGCGTGATGTTTGCGCTGTCGGGCCTGGCCGTGATCGCGATCGTGGCCGTCGCCTGGAACCACCCCAGGATCCGGGGGTTGGAGGAAGAGATCCCCGATCTCGTGCACGAACCCGCTCCGTCCGCCTGAAGGTGGCCGGAGCGGTGTCGGGGTCGGTCGGGACCGGGATTGGGTAGCGTGTCGTGATGCGCCCTGCCGTCTCGCCACTCTCCGTCCATTGGGGTCTGGAGCCCGGGGTCGTCTTCCTCAACCACGGGTCCTTCGGGGCGTGTCCCACCGTTGTGCTCGACGCGCAACGGGCGTATCGGGATCGGCTGGAATCGAATCCGGTGGAGTTCCTTGCCCGCCTCCTCCCTGAGATGCTTGCCGGGGTGCGCACAGTGCTCGCCGGGGCGGTGGGCGGCGACCCCGACCGGATCGTCCTGGTGCCCAACGCGACCACCGGGGTCAACACGGTGCTTCGCTCCCTCGAATTCGACAGGGGCGATCAGATCCTCATGACGCCCTACACGTATCGGGCGTGCGCCAACGCGGTGCGCCATATTGCATCGAACACAGGGGCCGATGTGGTCGTGGCGCCACTCGGGGCGGTGGTTGGCAGCGATGAGGAGGCGGTGGCCTCGATCCTCGGGGCGGTGACCTCGCGCACCGTGGTTGCTGTGATCGATCACATCACCAGTCCCACGGCGACGATGCTGCCGATCCGGGCCATCGCCGAAGCGCTCACCGACCGGGGGGTCGCCATGGTCATCGACGGAGCCCACGGCCCCGGGATGCTGAAACTGGATCTGGAGACTCTCCCGGTGCTTGCCTACGTGGGGAACTGCCACAAGTGGCTGATGTCCCCCAAGGGGGCCGGGTTCATCCACGCCGACACCGATTTCCTTCCCGATCTGATGCCGCTGGTGGTCAGCCACGGATGGGATCCCGGGCCGCCGTCGGTGGAGCGCAGCATGGCGATGTTCGACTGGACGGGAACAGGGGACCCGACTCCTCACCTGGCGATCGCCGATTCGGTCCGGTTCATCGAAGACGTCCTTGGTGGGATGACGGCAATGATGGACGCCAACCGCTCGCTCGCCATCGCGGCGGCGCGGGTGATCGAGCAGCAGACCGGGCTTGCCCGCTGCGCCCCCGACTCGATGACCGGGTCGATCGCGGCGTTCGTCCTGCCCGGCGCTCCGGCGGACACGGTGGATCGCGCTGTCCCCGACCCGCTGCAGGGTCGGCTGATGGAGGGGTGGGGGATCGAGGTGCTTGTGATCCCGTGGCCGGAGACGGCTACGAGGTTCATTCGTATCTCGGCCCAGGCGTACAACACCATCGAGCAGTACGACTACCTGGCCCGGGCCCTGCTGGCGGAGGGTGCGCTCTGATCACAACAGACTCGCCCCGGGTGTCGGTCCCCTCCGGACGGCACCCGTTGCGCTGCCGACCACGATGATGGTCGGAGTTCCGACACTCGCACCTATGGGGGCGCAACAGCCGCTACTGTCCTGCCGACCATGAACTCACTCGTTCCTG
>JABMPV010000132.1 GCA_013202595.1 bacterium | reverse complement strand
GTCCTCGTCCTCGACGCACGGTGAAGTGCGTCCACGTCCTGCGTCCTTGCCGGATGACGCCCCTGCCTCGCCCTGAACATCGCCAACGTTCCTGGCCAGAGCACTAGCGCCCGGCATGGCCGGTTGGCGGCTGCTGCGGGTCGGAAGGCCCTACTGCGGCCGACTCGATCCTGACACCATCCCCGAGACAACATTCGCAACGGCGCATACAGCGGCAGCGAGGGGCTGGACGCGCGCCGAAAGGACCACCCATGCTGAAGCGTTTGCCGGCGGCTCTGGTGATACTGGCCGGAGTCGTCTTCCTCGTCCTGGTGCTTGCCAGGAACCTGTTCCCGGTCGGGAACGACTTCGAGGAGATGATCGACGACTTCCGTCCCCTCCTGACCGACGAATCTATCGAGTCGTACCGGACAGACCTGGCCGGCCTCGCAGCTGTCGGCGATGAATTCCAGACCGCCATCGTGCCCGCTCTGTCCGCCCAACTCGGGATGGACCCGGCCTCGTTCATGGGGTTGATGGGCGAGCAGTTCCCCGATGTCGCCACGGGCCTTGCTGTGATGCCGCAGATGATTCCGCAGTTCTCCGGGCTGATCGACACGCTCGAGCAGCAGCAGGGCAACTTCGATTCTGCCGATCAGATCCCGACGAAGAGCCTTCCTGCCCAGTCGGTTCCCTGGGGATTCACCTTCCTCGGCCTCGTCGCAATCGGGGTCGGAGTGATGATGCTCCTCAAGGGTGGCCGCACCTGGTCGCTCGTTGCAGTGGTCGTCGGTGCCGCCATCATCGTCGGGTCGTTCGTGCTGACGCTGCCGGGCAAGTCGGCCGACGCCGATGCCCTCAACGAGGCGCTGCAACCGGTGTACACCGTCGAGACGGTCGAGGGTGCCAAGACGGGGATCGCAGTCCTCGGCGCCATGGGCCAGCAGATGGGCACCGAGATGCTGCCCGCCCTCGGCGCGATGCTCGGAATGCAGCCTGAGGACCTCAACCAGTTCCTCGGTGCCAACTTCCCGGCAACGGCCCAGTCTCTGCAGACCATGCCGCAGTCACTGGCGAGGTTCGGGACACTGGCGACGGTGTTCGACAACAACCTCGACAACTACGAGACGCTGAATCCGGTCAAGTTCGTTCCCATCATCTGGGCGTTCATCGCCGGCGGCGTGCTCATGGTGCTGGGAGGCGGCTATCAGTTGGTGATTGGCTCCAAGGAAGAGGCCGCAGCGGTCTGAGCCGACGTTCCCATTCGTAGAGGAGCCGGCCCTTTCGGGGCCGGCTCCGACGCGTGAAGGCTCGATCAGAGCCGCTCGGGATCGGGAGATCGATGGGCTACAGAGCCCTGGAGGCCGGCGGCGAGCGCCGTCAGGGTGTCCCGGCGGATCTCGATGGCTTCGCGCTCTTCGGTCGCCTCTGGTGGCAGTTCGCTGATGCTGCGCAGCAGTCTGGCCAACTCGCCGAGCACCCGATCCAGATCGCTCATCAACTGATCATGAACCCCGTGGGGCGCGACCGTGAAGTGCCATTCGTCACCAACTGGGTACCCGATGGGCCATGGTGACCCGGACGCGTCACCGGGGCCCTTTGGGAAGGGCCCCGGTGGATATCCCGGCAGGAGGAGTGCGCGGGTCAGAGTGCTCCGAGTGTCCTGCGATAGACCGCAATGTCAGCTCGTGCCCTGTGGAGGGCTGCGCGGGCCGTCACCAGCGCGCCGGTGGTGGCATCGTGGCTTCGCAGGGCTTCGTACTCGAGGCGTGCATCGACGAGACGCTGATACGCCTTGTCGAACCCACCTGCGGCCTCTGGAGAGGGAGCCTGTCGGATCGAAACTGGTGCTGTGGCGATGAGTGTCATGTCGATGTCTCCTTCGACACCATTCAACCCTGCCCTTGAGCGCACAACCAGGATTCAGCCAGCTGGTTATCACTCCAAGAACGATCATACGCAATGGAAACGTAGGTAACTATCTCAAATGACCATACAATATGCGAGTACGGGCCACATCTGAACGGCCCGGGCTTGCCGGAACGCGTGTTCAGGGGAATCTGAGGAGGACTCCAGTGGAACTCGACGACATCGATTGGGCGATTCTCGAGGATCTGCAGGTAGACGGGAGGGTTGCCTTCCGCGAGTTGGGCCGACGCGTGGGGCTGAGCGCTCCTGCAGTCGCCGCCAGGGTGCGCCGGTTGGAGGACCGGGGGATCATCACCGGCTACAAGGCCGTCCTCGACCTCGAACATCTCGGCGTGGATGTGTTGGCATTCGTGAGGGTGAGCGTCGGCGGCGGCAAGCAGGGCATCTATGAGCAGGTCATCGAGACCGCCAGGTCGATTCCCGAGGTCATCGACCTCTACACGGTCTCGGGGGCCGAGACCTTCTTGCTCAAGGTTGCGATGAGATCGGTGGGAGATCTCGAGGGGGTGCTGCGCCCGATGTGGCAGTTCGGCGACACCATCACGGGGGTGGTGATGTCGGAACCCATCGCAGATCGGCCAATCGTTCGAGAGATGGTGGAGCGCGATGATCCTGCCCCCAAGCGAAGGCGTTGAGGCCCGCCGGCCTTGTCGTGTCGGCCGCGCAAGGTATCAATAGGGGTCGTGGAGATTCTGGCGAGGCTCGTAGGAAGCAGTGATGGTGGGTTCGCCGCGAGTGATGATGAGTGGCCCGGCGAGTCCGCCGGCGATCCGGCATCGGATCTGACTCATCCCGCCGCAGCCCCATCCCGGCAGTTCTGGTCGCCGTCTCCCGTACTGGGATACCGCGTCTGGCGGGTCCACTCCAGGGCGCTGACCGGCGCCAGAATGGCGTGGAGGTCACCGCGAATGACTGCGAGGTGCCTCACCACCGGCGCAACCAGCGGAATTCCGCATCTGGCAGGCGAGTGTGGCGCACCGGCGTGCGGCATCTACGCACGTCGCTCCCTCACCGGTATCAGGGGATTGCGGGCTGCGGCCGACTCGCCCGGGATGGTCGCCGGCCTGGTGGCATTGACGGGCACGGTGGCCGAGCACGACAGCGGGTATCGGGCCGGGATGGCACAGGTGTTGGCAGCCGGGTCGCTGTGGGGAGACCGGTTGATCGTCGGTTGGTCGGCTTCGTGGGTCGAGGCGCTCTTCGAGGAGCCTGTAGCCACCCTGTCGGCGACCGGGCGTCCGCCCGAAATCGGCGGGCCTCGGCCCGAAGTCACGGCGCCGTTGCCGGGAGCAGGCGGGAGGGGAGCATCACTCCACCTCCTCGCCGATCACCTCGAGGCGATCGGTGCGGGTGCGTCGAAGTTCGGGCTCAATCATCGGATGGAGAGTTAGACATGGACATCGGAGAGCAGAAGCGAGTCATCATCGTCGAACCGGAGCCGCTCCAGGCGCCGCTCGAGGATCCGGTCCCCGAGCGCGAGCCGGCCTCTGTGCCCGAGCGCACTGACGAACCCGTTCCGGTGCGGCGCTAGACACCCCGGGGGCGGAACTGTCAAGCGGCGATGCTGTTGTTGGCGGGTTGGCGGTGTGCCCAGGCGGTGTGTTCGTCATAGTGGGTGTGGTGTTTGAGGCATCCGTGGAG
>JABMPV010000131.1 GCA_013202595.1 bacterium | reverse complement strand
GTCAAGGACATCGAGTTCTACTCGCTCTGCGAGCACCACATGCTGCCGTTCTTCGGCACCGCTTCCGTCGCCTACCTCCCGAACGAGAAGATCATCGGTCTGTCGAAGATCGCCCGGATCGTCGACATGTTCTCCAGGCGATTCCAGGTCCAGGAGAGGCTCACCAATCAGATTGCCGACGCTGTGGCGCAGGTGCTCGATCCGCTGGGTGTCGCCGTGGTCATGGAGGGGTCCCACTTCTGCATGATGATGCGCGGCGTCCAGAAGCAGGGTTCCTCGATGGTGACCTCGGCGATGCGCGGCGGGTTCAAGAACAGCGCTCGCACCCGCTCGGAGTTTCTCGACCTCATCAAGTAGGAAGGGACGACGACCCCCTTCACATCGGCCGCCGGGATCGATACGTTCCCGCGGTGGACCCTGTCGCCAAACCTCCGACGGCCTCCCAGGCCGCAACTCGCCGCATTGCCCTTGCCATGGCGTGCCCTCTGGCCGTGGTGGCTCTATTCGGCATCAGTCGCCCCGCCGACGCCGTGATGCTTCCGCCTCCCGTGCGCCTCCCGGTGCTTCACGGTGTCGACGGCTGGGCAGGCTCGGCCGCATCCATGCGGATCCTGTCTGAGCGTGCGGCGGCGGAGGTCCGCATCGTCCCTGTCCCCGAGACGTGGAAGGCCTGATGGATCCAGATCGTGAGGAGTTGGAGCACATCCCCTGGTCGGAGCTCAGGGCCCAGCAACCGGACGGCCGCCGCCGCATGGTGTACCTCGTGGCGGGAGCAGTCGCAGCAGCCTCCCTCGGTGCACTCGCGGCCAGGGCACTGGCATCGCCCGGTGTTCCGGCGGCACCGGGACCCTCGGTCGTGTCCGCCTCGACGACCATTCCCCAGGAGGTGGCTGCGGCCATGGAGTCCACGACGACCTCCACTGTCCGCCTCTACAGCGAAGCCGACTTGATGGCCTACCCGATCGAGTCGGCCGAATTGGCCGCCGTGGCCCGTGCCGAATGGTTCGTCACCGACTATTTCACAGCGGATCTCGAGCCGACGGGTTCGGCAGATATCCGGACGGCTCTCGCGGTAGGAGTCGAACTCCCATCGTTGCCACAGGACGGTGGTGAGGGCCTTTCCTATGTGGAGTGGGCCCGGGCGTTCTCGGTCATGGCGCTCGGCGACGGCACCTTCCGCGTGGGTGTGGTCTACCGGGCGCTCGGAGCGCCTCCAGATCGCGGATTCGTCCGGCTTCCCGTTCGTGCCGTGACGGTTGACGTGGCGACCACAGTGGATGGCGGATCGGTGGTCATCGACCTTCCTTCCCCCGTGTCCCTGCCTGCGGGACCCGAACCGGAGGAGTGGCCGGGAGTGGATGAGTCGCCACCCTCTGGAGTGGTCGATTCAGCCGTCGGCTGGGCGGCCGGATGGGGGGCAGAACCCCGTGTGGTGGCGTCTCAGCGAGGTCTCGACGAGTGGCGGATCGTGCTGACGTTTGCCGACGAGGTGGGCAACCGGTGGCCTCTCTCCATCGAGGTGACCGAGTAGGCGCTACTCGGGGATGATCTCGTCGGCGAGTTGCTTGGCGAGCCACGGACCGGTCGAGTACTTGCCGGTGTCCACAGATACGTAGGTGCCGTCTCTGATGATCTCGAGCCGGTCTCGACGGTGCAGCGTCGATGTCCGCTGAGACAGAGTTCCGGTTCCGAGCGCGTACACCCATCCGCCGGCGCCCGTGGGGATGATCGAGACGCTCACGGGAGCCTGCCTGCGTGTGTCGTTGGCCACTTCGCGGAGGTTAGGTGGGGTGCGGGGAAACCACCACTCGCGCCGAGGGCGTCGACAAGGCGGATTTCGGGGATGGCTTCGGGACTAGCCTCGCGACCGTGGAGACATACTTCGAAACGCACTGGGCACAGGTCGTTGCCCCCGACGGCGAGTGGCCCGGGACGATCATCGTCGATGGGGTCGACGCCGGCCCCGTGGCGAGGACCATCGTGGCGGCCGGGGGCCCGGCCCTGGTCAACGACGCAGATCCTCTCGCTGTCTTGACCGGGCCCGGGTTCACCGACGATCCCGATCATCTGTCCGAAGTCCCGTCCGACTTCGCCGACATGGTGATCCTGCGCTGGTCCTGGGATTCGATCGACGGCATGGCAGAGGCGTTCGCTCAGGCGGCGCGAATCCTGCACCCGGGCGGGCGAATGCTGGCCATGGAGCCGGACGACGAAGTGCTGATGGCGGCCTCGCCCAACAGGTACCCGTTCCGCCTGTTGCTGGACGCAGCACCGGATCTACTCGAGTTGCGCGGCCACCGTACCGCCGGCCGGGCGCGAATGGTGGCATCGCTCATCAGGGCCCGGTTCGTCGAGGATCTGCTGTACGAGGTAGAGGAACCGCGCGGTGAGTACCCGGGCGCTGCTGAACTCTGGGAAGCGGCGATGGCCGGGGCCTGGCCGGTTCTGGACCTTCTCGGCGATCAACGCGTACCGGTGATGGAGCAGGTAGCCGACGACCTGGCCCGTGTGGTCTTCGGGCCGGTGGTGGACAAGCGTCCGTGGCTGGTGGCCACGGGCCTGCGCCGGTGAGGTCAGCCTCCGAAGGCGCCTTTGAGGATTTCCGTCGCCTCGGGCACGATCGTCTGCCACGAACTGTCCGGTGTCTTCGACAACGTCACGAAGTCGGCGGACATGAAGACGCTCGTGACCCCGGCTATCTGCAGGAGCGGTGCGGCCACCGGGTCATCGACTTCCTGGACGGCGGCAAACGACTTGGGCGCATCGAACATCGCATCGACCGTGAACTTCAATGCGTTGGGATTTGGCGTGGCGCTGGGAACGACCGGCATACTGCTCCTGTGTGGCCATCACCGATCGTAGTGCCCGACGGGATCCTGAACCGGAAGACCTCGCCATGACCGATGCGATTGCGTCTGTCGATGTCGGCGGGACGTTCACCGACGTAGTCGCCTGGGATGGTGCTTCCCTCAAGACCGGCAAGGTGCCCTCGACGGCCGACCAGTCCGATGGCGTGCTCGACGGGTTGGGAGCCTTGGGCCGGACTGCCTCGGCGCTCCGGCACGGGACAACCGTCGCAACCAATGCGCTCCTCGAGCGAAGGGGCGGTTCCACCATCCTGGTGACGGACTCGGGGTTCGAAGACCTGATCGAGATCGGCCGTCAGGATCGTCCGTCGTTGTACGACTCTGCCGTCATGCGGCCCGAACCCCTCGTAGGTCGTTCGGAACGCCTGGGGGTCCCGGGGAGGGCGACGATCGGTTCGGCCCGGTCGATCAACGATGCGGATCTGGACGATCTGGTGGAGAGGGTGGCTGCCTTCATCCCGGACGCGGTGGCGGTGTCGTTCCTCTATGCCTTTGCCGACGGATCTGCCGAGCGCCGGGTCGCCGGGGCGCTCCTGGAGCGCTTGCCCGGGTTGTCTGTGTCGATCTCGTCTGGCGTGGTTGCCGAGTTCCGGGAGTTCGAGCGCTGCTCGACGACCCTGGTCAACGCCTACCTCTCGCCCGAGACCTCCCGGTATCTGCGGTCGCTGGAGGCCAGGGTCGGCCGGCACGGGATCAACGGTCCGGTGACGGTCATGCGATCGTCGGGCGGTTTGATGCCCGTCGCCGAGGCCGCCCTGCTCCCTGCGGCAATCCTCCTATCCGGTCCGGCAGGAGGGGTCGTCGCCGCTTCGGCCCTCGGGACGGTCCTCGGCGCCGACGACCAGGTGTCATTCGACATGGGGGGTACCTCCACCGATGT
>JABMPV010000130.1 GCA_013202595.1 bacterium | reverse complement strand
GCCACCCGTGGCCAGAAGATGCTCTTCGGGTTGGATGCCGAACGGTGTGAACGCCGCGATCTGCGGGAACGCAGGCAGCGGGGCGCACAGGGAGAACTCGACGGTCAGTTCGTCGACGGCCTTGATCGAAGAGACCTTGCCGCCGTACTCACAGTCGGGTGCTTCGACGCTTGCGCCGACGAATGCCGCGGGTGCTTCCGTGGTGGTCACAGCAGCCGTGGTCGTCGGTGCAGCAGTGGTGGTTGCGGCGTCGTCGTCATCACCACAAGCGGTCACCACGAGGGCGAGCGCCAGCAGCAATGCCGACAGCCGAAACAGTCGTTTCATGATTGGAATTTCCTCCCGATTGGATAACCGGCCGCCAAGTGCCGACCGGTTGCCACGAACCTTAGTGCGCAAGGCCCTGATTGGTTGCCCGAAACGGCGTTTTGGCGGACGCCGGCGGATCTCGAGCCTTGGGCCTCCGAACCTCCCGGCGGCTCGATTCATGCCGATGAACCGGCTGCGTGAGCGACCGGTCGGCTCACCATGGCGACGGGGCCAAACCCGGGGGTGCGGTGGCTGCCTTTCCCAGTTCTGCCCACATCGAAGAGTTGCGATCGGACGGAACCCGGTGACCCGTGTTCTCTCGTAGATCGAGCCTTCGGCTGCGGAACTGGGTGCGGCAGAACCGGAGGCATCCCCTCCGGACTCGGGCCGACCGGATCATCCGATCTCACCCGTCGCAGTGATACGAGCGGGGGTGGCCAAGGCCACCCCCGCTCGCTACCTGAGTTTGCTAGACGAGGATCTCGCAGCTCGTCAGAGCCTCACCCGAACAGGTATCGATGTTGGGTCCACCATCGAGCGTGTCCAGACCGGCTCCACCGAACAGCTGGTCATTGCCCGACTCGCCGTTCAGGAAGTCGCTTCCACCTTCGCCGTAGATCCTGTCGCGGCCCGATCCGCCGTCGATCGTATCTGCGTGGGCCCCGCCATACAGACGATCGTTGCCATCGCCGCCGCCGATCGTATCGAAGCCGTGCCCACCGAAGATGCGGTCGACACCGGCTCCGCCGGACAAGATGTCGTTGTGGTCGTCACCTCTGATGCGATCGTTGTCGGCTCCACCGTCGATGGAATCACGGTTGGGTCCGCCCGAGATGTTGTCTCTGCCGCCACCACCGTAGATTTCGTCGTTGCCTCCATGCCCTGAGATCCGATCGGCATCGGGTCCACCATCGAGGGTGTCGTTGCCGCCGTTGCCCCTGAGCTTGTCGTTGCCCGACTGGCCGAAGAGATCATCAGATCCGGCGCCACCATTGAGTTCGTCGGCGCCGGGACCTCCCCTGAGGTCGTCCCTGCCAAGGCCACCGAAGAGCAGGTCGTCTCCTGCCTGCCCGAGGAGTTTGTCGTTGCCGTTTGCACCCACCAGGATGTCGTTGCCGGCACCACCGCAGATGAGGTCGTTGCCGCCCACTCCGTCGAGGGTGTCTTCCCCGCCGATGCCGTGGATGATGTCATCACCCGCCGTGCCGTGGATGATGTCGTCACCCGGGGTACCCAGCTTCCCTGCATCCACCTGGTGGCCATTGCAGTAGATGCCCGAGGGTGCAAGCACCGTGTAACTGGAGGAGACGTTGGTACCCATCGAACCGTTGAAATCCATCGGATGAGCACCGACCGGTATCGACGGTATGTAGCCGAACGCAAACCACTCCCCAGATGCGTTGGCCGAGGCGCTCGCAAAGGTCGTGCCGCCGAATTCGACCGTCACGCTCTCGCCGGGCAGGTATCCGCTGCCCGTGAATTGCACTGCTTCTCCTACCGAAGCGCTCACCGGGTAGGCCGTAACGTCTGCCACAGCAAAAGCAGGAGCAGCCAGTGTGGCCAGGAACACCGCAGAAACGGTGAGCGTCACAAACAATCGTCGCGTGAAAGTCATTGTCCCCCCTCCGGGAATGTCGTGGCCACAAACTTATCAGAAGCACCGGGAGCGTGTCGGGACAACGGGCATCTGCGGAAGGTATCCGGTCTCTGGTCCCCGGAAGGAATAGGTGGTGGACGATGCCGCTTGAAGTCACCATGGCAGACCTGGAGTTCGTCTACGTCGGTGATCCGATGTGTTCGTGGTGCTGGGGATTTGCCCCGGTGCTCGAGCGCATGAGCGAGGTGTACGACATCCCGCTGCGGGTGGTCGTGGGCGGCTTGCGGCCGGGAAGCGACGCGGAGGTCCTCGACGACCGGCTTCAGGACTTCCTCGCCCACCACTGGCATCAGGTCGCAGAAGCCTCCGGGCAACCGTTCGATCACGGGTTCCTGGAGCGTCGTGACGGCTGGCGCTACGACACCGAGGTCCCGGCAATCGCGGTCGTGACCATGCGGTCACTCGACGAGGGGGCGGTCCTGGCCTTCCACACCCGGCTGCAGCGTGCCTTCTACGCCGAAGGGGTCGACATCACCGACCCCTATCAGTACCGGCCGCTCCTCGACGGCTTCGCCGCCGACCCCGATGAGTTCATGTCGCTGCTCCGATCGGACGAGATGCGCAAGGCCGCTTGGGCGGATTTCGCCGAGGCCCGCTCCCTGGGCGTCTCGGGATTCCCGGCCCTCCTGATCCGTGATGGCGACACCCACGCGACCGTCACGCGGGGGTTCGTACCTGCCGAACATCTGCTCCCCGCCCTGTCCGACTGGCTGCTGACCAGGTACCTCGAAGCCGGCGATGGGATGTTCTGCGAACCGGGTGTCACCTGCTGAGACGGGCCGGCACCGCTCTGGCATCTGGGCGAGTGGGTCGCTCCGACTATTCGATGATGCCGCCGAACACCGCGGCGGACCGCGACTGATCGACGTACGACGACCAATCGGCGAAGAAGTCGGCGGCATCGGCCAGGTCCGCTCCGTACTCCTCCATCGATGTGACGTCGATCACCTCGAGGTAGTCGTAGTCCAATTGGGCCCCGAAACCGTCGAGTGCGCCTGAGTTGGGCGTCACCTCGTAGCTCAGGATCGACGGGAGCGACCGGGCATAGGGATAATCGACATCGACGACCCACTGCTCGTAGTCGGCAGCCGTCACACCATCGTTGAGTCTGTTGAAGAAGAAAACGCGTGTCGCCATGGTCTCATTCCTTTCGTCGTGGTCTTCGCCGGGTTCAGTCCCCCAGCATCGCAGCAAGCACTTCGTCTGGCCTGATCGGGATCCGATTCAGTTCGACACCGATCGCGTCGCTGACGGCGTTCCCAATGACCGCCGCCACCGGGATCAGTGGCGGCTCCGCCACTCCCCTTGCGCCGTACGGTCCCTGCGCCTCGGGATGCTCCAGAAGCGCCATCTCCACATCCGGGACATCCACGGCGAGCGGCAGCCGATACGACTCGAGAGTGCGCTGCTGATAGCGGCCATCCTCGATGTCCAGTGTCTCGTACAGCGCATAGCCGAGCCCCTGAGCGACACCGCCCTGAATCTGCCCCCTCACGCCTGCCGGATTGATCGCCTTCCCCACTTCCTGGACCACGACGTAACGGTCCACCGTGACGTTTCCGGTCACCTCGTCCACTTCGACCTGGGCCAGGTGGGCGTGATAGGTGGGCGTGGGGAACACAGGGAACAAGAGACCGCTGGCACTGTCTGCATCGAATTCGAGCGCCGGAGTGGTGTACGAACCCGTCCCCTGGATGGGACCGATCGTCCAGGTGGCCGCAGCCGCCACATCTCCCAATGCCACCGAGATGTCGGGCGCATCGCGTACCGACACCTTGCCGCCCTCGAGTACCAGTTCCTCCTCCGGCGCCTCGAGCAGCGATCCCGCTACGGCGAAGATCTTGTAACGGACTTCTGCGGCTGCATCGGAGACAGCCCGTCCGACGATGTGCACGGTTCGGCTGCCCTGTGATCCCGAGTCGTACCCGATGACATCGGTGTCGGGCAACGGCACGATCACATCCTCGACGCCGATGCCGAGTTCGGCGGCGGCGACCTGGGTGACTCCCATGGTGACGGCGCCAGAACCGTTGTCGTTGGCCCCTGTGATCAGACCGACCGTTCCGTCCTGATTCAGCTTGATCGTCACTGATCCCGGCATCGGGTTTGTGACCCAGGTGAGTCCGGCGATCCCGACGCCGCGGCGAGTGCCCTCTGGCGCCTGTTCCTTCCACGCAGCAGCCTCGGCCCATGGGGCCATCTCTTCGAGTTTGTCGAAAGCCTCGCCGAGGATCCCTGCCTGCTCGATGGTCTGGCCGACAAATGACCTGGCGCCCTCCGCAATCAGGTTCTTCCGCCGAATGGCGAGCCGATCAAGGTCCAGAGCCCTTGCACAGTGATCCATATGACGTTCCTGGGCGAAGTGCAGGTATGCCCCGCCGACTCCCCGGAAGGCGCCCGTCGGAGCAGAGTTGGTGTAGACCAGCCTCGCCACGATCCGGGCAGGGGTCACCCGGTAGACCTGGCCGAAGACGTGCATCGGGAGGCTGGCGAGCCACGGCATCTCACCGCTGTACGCACCGTTGTCCATGAGGACGTCGATATCGCGGGCCAAGATCTCGCCGTCCTCTGACAGTGCCGTCTTCATCCTGACAATGGCGTTCTCTCGCGAGGGGCAGGTGATCATGTCTTCGACCCGGTCGTAGGTCAGTTTGACCGGCCGACCGGTCCCCTTGGCCATCAGGGCGGCAAATGGCTCGGGGCTGGCATCGAGTCTGGCTCCGAACCCACCTCCGATGTGATGCCCGAGAACGCGTACCCCGGAGGACCGCACATTCATGAACTGGGCAACCCGGTCACGAACGTTGAAGGGGTACTGGCTCGACGTGTGAACGATGAACCGCCCGCCTTCGTACTTGACCAGCGCGTTCTTCGGTTCCAGATAGGCCTGATACTGCCGCAACGCCTCGTAGGTGTCCTCGACCACGATGTAGGCGCTGTCGAAGACAGCGGCGAGGGCCTCTGGCATGGTGTCTGCGATCATCTCTGCTGCGACGTTGCCATAGCGGGGGTGGTCGGCAGGGCCGTTCGGCTCGTAGGACTCCCAGCCGGGATGGACCAGGGGTGCCCCGTCGGCAAGGCTGTTTTGGAGCCCCACGACCGGAGATTCGTCGATCTCCAGTTCGATGGCCGCGACGGCCGCCCGCGCCTGGGCAAGGGTCTCTGCAGCAACTGCCGCGATCGCCTCGCCTTCGTAGCGGACTGTGTCCCCGGCAAACAGGCGCTGATCCTTGAGGACCCAGCCTGCATTGACGTCGGGGGCGTCGACAGCGGTGAACACGCCGGCAACGCCCGGCATGGCGGCCGCCTTCGATGTATCGAGCCTGGTGATGCGACCTGCAGGCACGGGTGATCGCAGCAACTTGGCGTGCAACATCCCTGCCTCGGTGTAGTCGGCACTGAAGATCGCTTCGCCTGTGACCTTGGTCACGCCGTCGGTTCGGCGAGTGCTCTGTCCAATGGGAGTCATGTCACGCCCCTTGCGTCACTACGAGTTTCACGGCATCCACGATCTGCGCGTATCCGGTGCATCGGCACAGGTTCCCTGCGATCGCCATTCGGATCTCATCGTCTGCAGGATCGGGGTTCTCCTTCAGGAACGAGTGAACGGTCATCAGGAATCCCGGAGTGCAGAACCCGCACTGCACGCCACCGGAGGCCACGATGGCATCCTGGATGGGCGCCAGCGAGCCGTTTGCCAGGCCTTCCACGGTGGTGACTTCTGAGCCGTTCACCGCCAGAGCCGGCATCAGGCAGGAGTTGATTGTGTCGCCATCGACGATCACAGTGCACGCCCCGCATTCGCCCTCCGCGCAGGCGAGTTTCGTACCGGTCAACGCCAGGCGGGTGCGCAGAGTCTCGAGCAGGGTTTCGTAGGGTTCGACGTCGATCCGCCGCCCAATACCATTCACAGTCAGATCGAGCCTCATGTCGCCTCCCTCCTATCTGTGTGCCCAGCGCGGTCCCGACAGATCCCGACCGCCCGCCTCAGCAGGCCGGGCAGAACCATGCTGCGGTATTCGGCAGAGGCCCTCGGATCGTCGATTGGCCTGGCGGCATCCTGCAGCGCCCGACCGGCCTCGGTGACCGACACGCTGTCGAGGGTCGATCCGGTGAGCACGGCCTCTGCCGCGGTGGCCCGAAATGGGGTGGGAGCCACCGAGCAGACCGCAATTCGCACACCGGTCACAGTGTCGCCATCGAACGAGACACGGGCGGCCATTCCGACGATCGCCACCTCCATGGCCCCCCGGCGAGCCACCTTCAGGTAGACCTCGCCCGCCCCCGCGTCTGCAGGTGTAGCCGAGATCGACTCGATCAACTCATCGGGACTGAGAGCGGTCTGCTTACGCCCGACGAGGAACTCGGCAAGAGGAACCGTCCGCGCTCCACCCGAGTTGATGAGGTTCACCGCGGCATCGGCAACGAGCAGTGGGGCGATGGTGTCCGCTGCCGGAGATGCGTTGGCCAGGTTGCCACCCACGGTGCCGACGTTTTGTGTCTGTCTCCCCCCGATGGTGGCTGCCGCTTCAGCAAGACTCTTGAGACCGGTGGAAACCCTGGGATTCGTGCTCAATTCGCGATGAGTGACCAGCGCTCCCATGGTGACGTTGCCGTTGGCTGCAATCCCCTGGAGTTGATCGAGGTTGCGGAGATGGAGAAGCGTCGACGGTGATCTGTGGCCCCCCAGGTAGTCGACCATCACGTCTGTCCCCCCGGCCAGGACTGTGACCTCGTCTCCTCGTTCCCTCAGCACGCTCAACGCGTGATCGAGGGACTCGGCAGCAATGAACTCCACTCCGACCTCCTCAAGCCCTCTGTGTCTCAATGCCCGACGCGAATATCGAGGAGAAGCAGATGCCGCTCCCTGATTCGAGTGCGCCGATCCTATCGAGAGCACTCGACCGCTGCTGCGACAGTCAGTTGGCAGTCTCCCGGCAGGGTCGATCCTCCGTTCCTGCGTCCTATCGGCATGGCATCCAGGTCCGTGGGTAGAGTGCCTCAACTCGACTTGGAGGAGTACCCCGTGGACGCAAGGATTCCGATTGGACTCGTGTTGGGCAGTTCCATCGCCCCCGAGAACCTCGCACCGTCCGCCAAGCGAGCCGAGGATCGGGGCTTCGGTGAACTGTGGTTCGCCGAGGACTACTTCTTCACCGG
>JABMPV010000129.1 GCA_013202595.1 bacterium | reverse complement strand
TCGCTGGGTGGCGATCACCAGGTGGATGCCGACCGCCCGTGCCATCTGGGCCACCCTGACGATGGCGTCTTCCACGGTCCTGCCCGCAACCATCATCAGGTCGTTCAACTCGTCGACGACCACGACGATGAATGGGAAGCGATCGAATCGGTCGGTGTCCAGCGCGCCGGAATCCCAGCGCTCCTGGTAGCCGTCGATGTCGCGGACGCCGGCGTCGGCGAGCAGGTCGTAGCGGCGATCCATCTCCGAAACCGCCCACTGCAACGCATCGGCAGCCTTCTTGGGGTTGGTGATGACCCTCGTCAGCAGGTGAGGTACGTCGTTGTACTGGCCGAGTTCCACCCGCTTGGGGTCGACGAGGATGAGGCGCACCTCATCGGGCGTGGTCCGCATGAGGATCGAGGTGACCAGGGCGTTGATGCACGACGACTTGCCCGCACCCGTCGCTCCCGCGATCAGGACGTGGGGCAATTCTCCGATATGAAGCATCTGCGCCTTGCCCGAGATGTCCATGCCGAGAGCGACCTGCAGCGGGTGATCGGCCTCTTTGGCTTCGGGGCTCCGCAGGATGTCGCCGAGGGTGACCAGGCGGCGACGGCGATTGGGGACCTC
The DNA here is from genome assembly GCA_013202595.1 of bacterium. Lineage (GTDB taxonomy): Bacteria > Actinomycetota > Acidimicrobiia > Spongiisociales > UBA11373 > JABMPV01. The sequence goes on along the minus strand of JABMPV010000129.1, from coordinate 9,153 downwards.
GACGCCGATCGCGCTCTTCCCGGGGATCGGAGCGAGCAAGCGAACGTCGGGAGTGGCCAGCGCATATGCGATGTCGTGGGCCAGACCGGTGACCTTGGCCACCTTGACCCCCGGCGCCAGTTCGATCTCGTATCGAGTGACCGTCGGCCCCGGCACGATCCGGGTCAGGCGGGCGTCCACGCCGTGCTGGATCAAGGTCTCTTCCAGGGTCCGCGCCGTGTCGTCCAGAAGGCGTTTGCTGTGGTCGGCGCCCCCGCCCATGGCCAGCAGTTCGAGAGGCGGCAACTGATAGCCCTGGCCCACAGGCATCTGCGCCGGAGCAGGCTGCTTCTTCGACCTGGCAGCCTTCTTCGCCGGTGCCGGGGCCGGTTCGGGTTGCTGCGGCGGCGCAGCCACCATTCGCGGCTGCGACATGGGCCGCGAGGTCACGACCTCCGGGCCTGTGCGGCGGTTGCGGCCACGAATCCATCCCCACGAGGCCTTGAGGCCCGCTGAGATGGCCATGCCGACTTCGCGGATGGTGGTGCGAGTCAGTACCAGCACACCGAGAGCCGTGATGCCGACCAGGACGGTGAAGGCTCCCCAGAACCCGAGCAGGCGATGGAGTGGGAAGGCGATGAGGGACCCGGCGCCGCCGCCACGCTGCTTGATGAGATCGAGGTTCTCAGACAGCGACAGCGACCCGGTCATCAGGTGGAAGAGAGCGAGGCTGCCGAAGAAGGTGATGATGAAACCCGAAGCGATCCTGCCGTAGTCGGTGCGGGGCCGTGACACGATCAGCCCGGCGCCGGCGACTACCAGCGCACCGGCCACCACGTAGGCCCACACGCCGAACGCTATCCGGAGCCCGCTGGTGATCCACCCGCCTACCGGACCGGCGAGATCGAAGAAGGCCAGTATGACCAGCACCCCGACGGTGACCAGGAAAATGCCCCAGAGGTCGTCGGCGTGCCGGCCGAAGCCCCGTCGGATCCGCTCCCGCAGCCCAGCAAAGCGCGGTGGGCGATCCTTCTTTGGCTTGGTGGCCGTCTTCTTCTGTGTCCCGCGGGACTTGGTAGACGTCGCCGCCCGGCTCCGCCCATTGCCCCGACCGGAGGCGGGCTTGCGCTTCGTCATATCGATTCAGGGTACAGCGGGCACCTGTCGCTGCAAGGGATTCTGGGAACTCTTCGAGTTCCTTGGGAGTTCCGGCTGTGCCCGAACTCCATGGCCGGGGGGTATCCCGGAATCGGCAACCCGAAGAGTTGCTTGGGAGTTCCGGCTATGCCCGAACTCCATGGCCGGAGGCGCCGGGCTAGACCTCGAGGATGATCGGGATCACCACGGCCCGGCGACGGTTGGTCTTCTTGGTCACCTTGTTGACCGCGCTGCGAATGCTGCGGCGGAGTGCGTCGAAATCGGTCGGCCAGTCCTGGATCCCGCCCACGGCGCCTGCGACCGCATCGCGGGCCTTGGCGAACACCTCGGTGGGGTCCTCCATGAAACCGTGCGATTCGAGATCCGGTCCGTCCACGATCTCACCGGTTCGCCGATCTACGACAATTGTGACGACGATGACGCCATCCTCGGACAGGTGGCGGCGATCGCGGATCACACCTCGTTCGGTCTCCCCCACCTCCAACCCGTCGACGAACACGTAGCCCGACGAGACGGCCTTGCGCTTCACCGCTATCCCGCCGTCATTCAGCACCACGGCATCCCCGTCTTCACACAGGACGATCTCCGGCACGCCCATCTGCTCGGCGAGCAATGCGTGCGCCTTGAGGTGCCGATGCTCACCGTGGACGGGCACGAATGCCTGGGGTCGGATCACGTTGATGAAGGTCTTCAGCTCCTCCTGCGCCCCGTGACCAGAGACATGGACGTTGGCGTTGTCGCCGTGATAAACGCGCACACCGCGCTTGGTGAGCGAGTTGATCACCCGATTGACCTTCGACTCGTTGCCGGGAATCGGGCGGGCCGAGATGAGCACGGTGTCGCCCTCTTCGACCTTCACCCACCGGTGATCACCACCCGCCATGCGAGACAGGGCAGCCAGTGGCTCGCCCTGGGCGCCGGTGCAGATGACCGCCGTGTCCTCCGGGGGAAGGTCGAGCACGTCTCTGATGCTCACCACCGAGTCGGCGGGGACATCGATGAGGCCGAGCTCCTGGGCGATGGGCACGTTGCGCTCCATGGATCGGCCGAGGAATGCGATCGTGCGCCCGGCGTCGACGGCCGCATCGACGATCTGCTGGACGCGATGGATGTGGCTCGCAAAGCAGGCTGCGATCAAACGGCCCTCGGTCTCGATCACGATCTCGTACAGCGGCCTGGCGAGGCTCGATTCGCTCGCCACGAAGCCGGGGACCTCGGCGTTGGTGCTGTCGGACAGCAGCAGTCGCACACCTTCACGGCCGCGAGCGGCGAACTCGGGGAGATCTGTCGGAAGCGAGTCGATCGGAGTCGGATCGAGTTTGAAGTCCCCACTGTGGACGATGAGGCCCTCGGGGGTGCGCATCGCCACCCCGGCGCCCTGGGGGATGCTGTGGGACACGGGGATGAGCATGAACTCGAAAACGCCGTGTTTGACCCACTCGCCCGTTTCTGTCGGGTTGAAGTCCGATTTGAGGCCGAACTCGGTCACACGACTTGCTGCGAAGGCCACGGCCAGGGGCGTCCCGTACACCGGGACGTTCACACCCTCGGAGAAGAGGTAGGCCAGGGCTCCGACGTGGTCCTCATGGCCGTGGGTGAGGATGATGCAGTCGAGATCGTCGGCCCGGTCGATGATCCACGAGAAATCGGGTAGCACGAGATCGACGCCGAGCATGTCCTCTTCAGGGAACATCAGACCGCAGTCGATCATGGCCAGGCGGCCACCGATCTCGATCACGGCGCAGTTGCGGCCGATCTCACCCAGACCGCCGAGGAACGAGACTGTGACACTCATGCTGCTTGGGCCACCGCGAGGGCCTCCTTGATAGCTGCCAGCGTTGCGTCTGTGGCGGTGACCAGCGGCAGGCGAGGATCGCCGACCGGTTTCCACATCGCCGACAGCGCCGCCTTGACCGGCATCGGGTTTGGTTCGAGAAAGACCGACCTGGCCAGCGGGGCCAGAGCGAGATGGAGGCGCCCGGCCTCATCCCAATCGCCGGAGAGCGCCGCGTGCACCATGCGTGCGATCTGCCGTCCGGCGAGGTGCGATGCCACCGACACGATTCCCACGGCTCCGCACGCCATCATCGGCAGTGTGTTGATGTCGTCGCCTGAGTAGATGGCGAGATCATCGGCGGATATCGCCACCCGGGAATCGGTGGTGAACCCGGTGAGGCCGACCGCATCCTTCACCGCGACGATTCGCTCGTGCCGGGCGAGAGTGGCCAGTGTCGACACCTCGATGCGACGCGCCGTCCTGCCGGGGATGTTGTAGAGCAGGACCGGAACCTCGGAGGCATCGGCGATCGCCGTGAAATGGGCGACCAGGCCTTCCTGGGATGGACGGCTGTAGTACGGGGTGACTGCCATGACTCCATCGGCACCGGCCGCGACGGCGGCCTCAGAGAGGTGAATGGAGTGCGCTGTGTCGTAGGTGCCGGTGCCCGCGACCACGTGCGTGCCGTCGCCAACGGCCTCTTTGACCGTGGTGAACAGAGCGATCTTCTCGTCATCCGACAACGTCGGGGATTCACCAGTCGTGCCGGCCACGACGATCCCATCAGAGCCGGTCTCAGCCAGATGCCTCGCCAGTTCGTAGGCGCGCCTGTGGTCAACGGCCCCGCCGCCGTCGAACGGGGTGATCATCGCAGTGAGAACGTGTCCGAACGGTGCGTTCACCGGTACCTCCGACTGGTCGGCACCGACGGTAGTCGGCCGGGGCGACACCGGATGTCTCAAGGACGAGACCGCTCTATCCTGCGTGGTGTCAGAGTCCCGGATCCCGTGAAGGTGCCATGACGTTCGTAAAGGACATCGACCAGCAGGCGTTCGGCGTCGAGGTGCTGCAGCGCAGCCACGAGGTGCCGGTCATCGTCGACTTCTGGGCAGAGTGGTGCGAACCGTGCAAGGTGCTCGGCCCCACCCTCGAGCGCCTCGCCGACGAATACGGCGGCGCCTTCGAACTGGTCAAGGTGGATGTTGACGCCAACCAGCAGTTGGCCACCGAGTTCAAGGTCCAGAGCATTCCCACGGTGATCGCGTTCAAGGACGGGTCACCCGCATCCCAGTTCATGGGTGCCATCCCCGAGGCCCAGGTCAGAGCATTCATCGACGGAGTCCTCCCCACCGAACTCGACCACAAGGTCGAACTCGCTCGCGACAACGTGCTGTCCGGTGACGAAGACGCTGCAGAAGCCCTCTTCAACGAGGTCCTCGACGTGGTGCCGGATCACCCTGAGGCCGGCACGGGCCTGGCAGCCCTCCTCATCGCCCGGGGCGACACCCAGGGCGCTCTGATCATGCTGGGCCGTCTCGCCCGCACCGCCGAAGTGGAGCGCCTCGAAGCCGCAGCCCGCGTCGGCAGTAGCAGGGACAGTGACGTCACGGCACTCGACGCAGCCGTCAACGCCAATCCGGAGAGTGCGCCCGCCCGACTCGAACTCGGCAAGGCGCTGGCTGCCAACCACGAGTGGGAACCCGCACTGGACCATCTCCTCGAGGCAGTCCGCCTCGGCGGACCCACCCAGGAGGCCGCCCGTCAAGCGATGGTCGACGTGTTCGGCGTCCTGGGCAACGAGCACCCCCTCACCGCTGAGTACCGCAAGTCCCTGGCGAACGCGCTCTATTGAGCAGGCCGGACGCCTGCGGGCATCGGGCATCGGGCATCGGTGGCCTGCCGGCCATCCAGCGAGCAGCCGCCTCAGCGCGGTTCTTCGCCCCTCCCGGGAGCGGGAGGGGCAGCGGTCGACGGGCACCGCCCGGCGACCCGGGGAGGGTGGAGCCACGCGTGAACACCACACAACTGTCCGCGATGTCCCCGAACGCGTGCGCGCCATGACCCCGGTCTTGACACAAGTCGGGAGGGGCAAGCTCGCCGCAGGCGAGCCGAACGCCACCCTCTCTGCGTCGCAGCCTCAGGCTGCGACGCTTCTCTCCCGCCCCGGCGGGAGAGACCAAGACGCGACGACCGGTATGCCGCGCTGTTCTCCGCCCCTCCCGCCGCAGCGAGTCGGATACCGCCCTCTCCGTCCCGCAGCCTGAGTCACGCGTCCCTTCCCAACGGCTTGTTCGATCCCCAGCGTGCGAGCATGGTGCCGGTGACCGCTCCACCGCGCACCCGGGTCGTTCGGCCCGGGGAGCTGATCTTCTTCGTCTCGGGTGTGATCGCGCTCACCGCACTGTCGATCGACTTGATGCTGCCTGCGTTCGGCGAGATCAGGGCTTCATTCGATCTCGCTCCCGATTCGAACGCGACCGCGGCAATCGTCACGTCGTTCATGATCGGGCTGTCGATCGCCCAGATCGGGTACGGGCCATTGGCGGATCGGTTCGGGCGGAAGCCTGTGCTCTACCTGGGCATGATCATCTATGCCATCGGAGCCGCAGGGGCGGCCCTTGCACCCACCTTTGGCTTCTTGCTGGCGAGCAGGGTGCTGTGGGGTATCGGCTCTGCGGGACCGAGGGTCATCGCCATCTCGATCATCAGGGACACCTATTCCGGCGACCGTATGGCCAGGGCCATGTCATACATCATGGCTGTGTTCATCATGGTTCCGGTGGTGGCGCCGAGTATCGGTGCGGCGATCACGTCGTTCTCCGGTTGGCGCATGGTTTTCTGGTTCTGCGTCGCCTACGTGGCGTTCGTCGCGCTCTGGTCGATCAGGATCCCCGAAACCCTGAACCCCGACTCTGTGGTGCCGCTGAAGGTCGCCGACTTCCTGCGCTCGATGAGGTTCATCCTCGGCAACAGGACGACGGTCGGCAACACCGCCGCGATGACGGTGCTGTTCGGGATCCTGGTGTCCTACCTGGCGACCTCGGAACTGATCTTCGACGAGGTGTTCGATCGCGGCGACCAGTTCCCGATCATCTTCGGCGGCCTCGCCGCCGTCATGGGGGTCGCCATGCTTGCGAACGCAAGACTGGTGGATCGGCTCGGCACCGGGCGTATCGTCACGTGGGTCCTCCGTTCCTACATCGGCGTGGGGACGGTGATGGTCGCTCTCGCACTGGCGTCGGATGGTCGGCCGGGGTTCTGGCCCTTTGCCGTCCTGATGAGCGTGCTGCTGTCGCTGTACGCCGTGCTGGTGCCCAACATGAACACGCTGGCGATGGACCCGATGGCGCCGGTGGCCGGGACCGCATCTGCGCTGATCGGCACGGCCCAGACGGGCATCGGAGCGATCCTGGGATCGATCATCGACAGCTTCTACGACGGCACCATCACGCCGTTCGCCATCGCCATCCTGATATCGGCCATCGTGGCCGTCGCACTGCGACGCTGGGCCCTCACCGACCCCTCCTGATCAGGCGTCGGGTGGACCCGGTCCCCACCCGACCACCGATGCCCAGCGCTCGGCAGAGCCGGTGAGATCGAAAGCGGGGTCCTTGATCGAGTAGTACACGTCCTGGTCATTGCCGGCCACAGCAGCGGCTGCCTTCTTGAGGTCGGAGTAGGCCTGTGCGGCGCTGTGATCGGCGCGTAGGAAGTCGCGACACAGCAGTGCATAACGCTGGTTGGCCCGACCCGCCACCCGCAGATGGATATTTGCCGGCCGCTCACCGGAGCGCTCCCCGACAATCCGCTTCTCACCCTGCCCGGGGTCAACGCCGTCAGACACCCGATCGAAACGGAACGGGAACGTCGCGTGCCCCGCAGCGGCGAACACAGGCTCCGGATCGTCGTCCAGCGCCTCGAGCATCACTTGCACGTCGATGATGTCCTTCGCTGCGAGCCCAGGGACCGACGTCGAGCCAACGTGGTCGATGCGTAGCGCTCTCGTGCCCAGCAGGCTGCGGATCCCGTCGGCGACGTCTCCGAATTCCGCAGGCCACTCGGCTCGATACGGCACGATTTCTATGACGCGGCTCACGGATCGCCACGGTAGCCGGGTACGCCGGAACGAGCGCACGCCCGCCTATCGTTCTTGCTGCCCAAAGGAGCAGTAATGGAACGGCAACTCATCAGGCAGGCACTGGCTCGATCGGACTTCGGCTCCGTGGTCACCGTGGCGGGCTGGGTCCGCACCCGGCGGGACTCGAAGGGCGGGTTCTCATTCATCGAACTCAATGACGGTTCGTGCTTCGGGAGCATTCAGGTGATAGCCGATGGCGACCTGCCCAACTACGAGTCCGAGATCCTCCGAATGGGCATCGGGTCGTCGGCGAAGGTCACCGGCACTCTCACCGAGTCTCCCGGCCAGGGCCAGAGTGTGGAGATCAAGGCCGCGTCCATCGAGGTGCTGGGCTTCGCAGACCCCGAGACCTACCCCCTGCAGAAGAAGCGGGTCTCGTTCGAGCGCCTCCGCGAGATCGCCCACCTGCGGGCCCGCACCAACACGATCGGCGCGGTGACCAGGGTGCGCAACGCTCTGTCGTACGCCACCCATCAGTTCTATCAGGAGCGCGGCTTCCTCTACCTCACCGCCCCGCTCATCACGGCGAGCGACGCCGAGGGTGCAGGCGAGATGTTCAGGGTCACCACGATCGACCCGGCCAACCCGCCGCTCACCGCCGACGGTGCAGTCGACTGGTCCGAGGACTTCTTCGGCAAGCCGGCCTTCCTCACCGTCAGCGGGCAGTTGAGCGCCGAGGCGTATGCCCTCGCCGTTGATCGGGTCTACACCTTCGGCCCAACGTTCAGGGCGGAGAACTCCAACACCCGGCGGCATCTCGCCGAGTTCTGGATGATCGAACCCGAGATGGCGTTCGCCGATCTCAGCGACAACGCCGACCTCGCCGAGGACTACGTCCGCTACATGGTGCGTCACGTGCTCAACACCTGCGGCGACGACCTCGAGTTCTTCGCCAAGTGGGTGGACGAGAGCCTGATGGACTCGCTCGCTGCGGTGGTCGACAACCAGTTCGAGCGGATCACGTACACCGAGGCCGTCGATCTGCTGGGTAAGGCCGATCGGGATTTCGAGTACCCCAGCACGTGGGGGTCCGACCTTCAGGCCGAGCACGAGCGATATCTGGTCGAGGAGGTGTTCGGCAAGCCGGTGATCGTCACCGACTTCCCCTTCGACTTCAAGGCCTTCTATATGCGCCGCAACGACGACGGCAAGACGGTGGCCGCGATGGATGTGCTTGTCCCCCAGGTCGGCGAGATCGTGGGAGGCAGTCAGCGTGAGGAGCGCCTCGACGTGCTCGCCGACTCGATGCGCATCAAGGGCATGGACAAAGAGCACTACTGGTGGTATCTCGATCTGCGCCGCTTCGGCACCGCACCACACGCCGGTTTCGGCCTGGGCCTCGAGCGCATGGTGCTGTTCACCACGGGCATGCAGAACGTTCGCGACGTGATCCCGTTCCCGAGGACGCCGCGCAACGCCGAGTTCTAGTGGTGGGGCCTCCCCCCGGAACCACCCGGCTCACCTTTCGACGGTGGTCGGTCGGGGACGGACGGCTCGCAACCGAGTTGTGGGGTGACCCGCAGGTGACCCGGCTGATCACTGCCACCGGTGAGATGAGTCCCTCCGAGATCGCCGAGCGACTCCATGCCGAGATCGATATCGAACGTGAGCACGGAGTCCAGTACTGGCCCATGTTCCTCCACGACGGCACCTTCATCGGATGCTGCGGGCTCCGGCCGCGCGACCGTGCCGTGTGGGAACTCGGCTTCCACATCCGCTCAGACCTGTGGCGCAATGGATACGCTGCCGAGTCCGCAACTGCCGTGATCGCCCACGCCTTCGGGCCACTGGAGGCCGCGGCACTCTTCGCCGGCCACCACCCCGACAACAGGACCTCACAGCACCTGCTGGAACGCCTCGGCTTCCACCACACCCACGACGAGATCTACGAGCCGACCGGCCTGATGCACCCCTCGTACCTCCTGGTCGATCCGGGCGGCCGCTGACTCGAGGTCGGCCCGGCCCCCTGCCGTGCGAAAGGACCGGGCTCATCACGAGGAGCGCAGCGTGGAGGTTCGCGTCGGCTCTCCGACACGCTGAAAACTAGACCCCTTCTGTTCCTCTCCTCCAGAATGTTCCTCCCCCTCAGGGGGAGGTGGAT
>JABMPV010000128.1 GCA_013202595.1 bacterium | reverse complement strand
GTTCCACCCCACCTTCCTCTACGAGATGTTGTGGAGCGTCAGCACCATCGTGGTGCTGCTCTGGGCCGAGCGGCGCTTCAAGCTCAAGCAGGGGAGCCTGCTGCTGATGTACTTCATCTCCTACGGGACCATCCGCTTCCTGCTCGAGTTCGTCAGGACGGATACGTCGTTCCGTCTGCTGGGCATGAGCCGCAACGGTTGGGTGGCACTCCTCGTGGTGATCGCCTCATCCGTGATCCTGTGGATGCGGGAGACCGGCCGGCTGGGTGCGAAGGCACCCGGTGAGGACGAGGTCGTCGCGGACGCTTCCGACGAGATAGAGGAAGAGGCCGACGCGACCGAGTGACTCTGTCACGGACGCGAAACGGCCCGGGCATGTGCCCGGGCCGTTCGGTGTCTCGTGGGGGTTCGATCAGCCGGTCGGTGTGCCGTCTGCGCCCCACACTTCCTTGATCGCACCGATGGTCGACAGCACGCCGCTGAACTCCATGGGGAGGAACAGCTTGGTGGACTTCCCGTCCGCGATCTTGGCCAGAGCGTCCAGATACCGGATCGCGATCAGATCGGGAGTCGGATCTCCAGTGTGGATTGCTCCGAAGACTCGCTCGATCGCCTGGCCTTCACCTTCGGCGACCGTGAGCAACTGGAACTTCTCTGCGTCGGCCACTTCCTTGATGGCCTGCGCCTGGCCCTGAGCCTCCAGCACCCGGGACTCCCTGACACCTTCTGCACGAAGAATCGCAGCTCGCTTGTCACCTTCAGCCTCAGTGACGATGGCTCGCCGGTCACGCTCGGCCTTCATCTGGCGGTGCATGGCCTCGGTGACATCCGGCGGCGGGTCGATCCGCTGGATCTCGACGCGGACCACCTTGGTGCCCCAGACATCTGTCGCTTCGTCGAGGATCGCTCTGAGCTGGGCGTTGATGCGCTCGCGCGACGTCAGAGCCTCATCGAGGTCCATGTCGCCGACGATGTTCCTCAGGTTGGTCTGTGCCAGCTTCGTTGCCGCCAGGATGAAGTTGGCGACGTTGTACTTGAGCTTCACCGGATCGGTTGCCTGGTAGTAGACGACGGCGTCGACGGTGACCACCACGTTGTCCTTGGTGATGACCTCCTGGGGCGGCACGTCGACAACCTGTTCACGCATGTCCACCCTGCGCAGTCGATCGATGAACGGCACGATGAAGCGCAGGCCGGGATCGACCAGGGTCTTGAATCGCCCGAACCGCTCGACCAGGCCCTTCTCGAACTGGCTGACGATCTTGATGGATGCTGCTGCGTACACCAGTAACCCGATGACGACCGCAATCAGCGCTATGAGGACCGGATCCATCGGTCTACTCCTTCCTGGCCGGGTGAACCCGGACCCTTCTGTTGTGTGTGCTGCAAACTGCTCACTCGATGACCTCGATGACCTCGACGACCAGGCGGGCGCCGCGGACTTCCACGACGCGCACCTCGGTGCTCGGCTCGATCACATCTGAACCATCGGTGGTGGCCCTCCACTGCTCGGTGTCCATGCGCACCCGACCGGTTCCGCCCGCCCGATCCACGGTCTCCATCACCGTCGCCATCGATCCGACGATCCGGTTGGCCCCGATCTGCTGCGGCGATTCGGCCTCGCGGCGTCCCCAGATCTGAAGGAGGATGAGGAAGACGACCGAGCTAACTATGAATACCACCAGTGCCACCACGGGTGCGACGCCGGCCCAGGCGAGGGCGCCGGCGATGACGGCTCCGGCTGCGAACGGGAGCATGAAGAGGCCCGCTGTGACGATCTCGGCGAACCCCAGGAACAGAGCCATACCGACCCAGATCCAGCGCCAGACTTCATTGTCCATGGATTCCTCGCTTCCGTTTCCGGCGAGCACCGCTGCGATGATCACAGCAGCGGTTCCCACCACCAGTATTGCCGTGACGAGGGCGCTACTGCGCCTGCGCCGTGTTGAAAAGACCTCGTTCCAGGTGGGGAGGTCGCCGTCGGGCCGCTGTGCCGCCGCCCAATCGGCGGCGAAAGCACCGATGTCCGAGCCCACCACGGACTCGACGGAGCGTCCGTCCAGGGAAGCATCCACAGGGTGTGCCTCGAGTTCGCGCCTCATGTCGGCGGCGGCTCGCTTGCCGATCCCTGCCGCCCGCCAGTAGCGCTCACAGTCGATTGTCACCGAACTGACTGCGGTGTGATCAACCATGTGTGCCTCCCGTCAGTACCTGATTCACTCCTGTGGCCAATACCTGCCACTCACCAACCCATCGGTCGAGCCGCTCCCGGCCGCTGTTGGCCAACCGGTAGTACTTGCGGGGCGGTCCGCCCTTGGAATCGACGGTATACGCCTCGATGAGGTCCTGTCGCTGCAGCCTGCTCAGCAACGGGTAGATGCTCCCATCTCCGACGAGCGACATCCCGCGACTCTCCAGTTTCCGTGCCATCTCGTAGCCGTAGGACGGCTCCTCGGCGATGATCGCCAGGAGGCACATCTCGAGCACTCCCTTGAGCAACTGACTGCTGCGTTCCATGACACTGACTCCCGGCGGCGGGTCCGGCCCCACTACCTTGTATCACAATGTAGTCGATGCTCCCTTGCGGTGCAAGGTAGTCGTCGTCGGTCGGGGCGTAGTCGCACAGCGGGTATCCGTTGGCACCTCTCAGCAGAGCGAGACGGCCTCGCCCCTGGTGCAAGTGTCGGTTCCCTTCCCGCCCCGCAATGTGTCGTACCCGGTGCCGCCGTCGAGGGTGTCGTCTCCGTGGCCGCCCCGCAGGACGTCATTGCCGGAGTTGCCGTAGATGGTGTCGTTGCCTGCGTTGCCTCGAAGCCCGTCACTTCCGTCGTCCCCATAGATCAGGTCGTCACCCGGTCTGGCGAACACTTTGTCCGACCCCGGGCCGCCACGGATGACGTCATTGCCGACTCCGCCGTTGATCCGATCGTTGCCGGCCTCGCCGAAGAGCCTGTCGTCGTCATAGTTGCCATTGAGGATGTCGTCGCCCGGGCCGCCGTACACCGTGTCGTTCCCTGCCTTCGCCAGCACCCGATCGGCTCCCTCACCACCGAAGATCACGTCATCGCCGATACCCCCATGGAGGATGTCGTCCCCGGCGTCGCCGCAGATGACGTCGTCGCCCCTGCCACCACGCAATGTGTCGTTGCCGCCGAGGCCGACGATGACGTCATCACCGAATGTCCCGACGATGGCGTCGTCACCCGGGGTTCCGATGATCGTCGGGACCAGTCCGTTGCACGTGGAAACCAGTGTCACCATCGCCGTGCGGTCACTGCCGCCCGGCATGCTCACCGAGTACGTGAACGAGTCCGAGTCCGAGCCGTGGCGGCTGTAGGTGAAGCCCCCGTACTCGTCGATGCTCAGCGTCCCGTGGGAGGGGCCGGTCACCTCGGCGACGGTTGGGAGGCCACCCGGCGGCAGCACCCTGAGGTCGTTGCCGAGGACCCCGGCGTCGCCGGCCACCGGGGCATCGGAGAGCGACACGGCCAGGGTGTAGGTGCTCCCGTTGGGGATGGCCCGTCCGCCGACCCCACGGGTGAACCTGCTCACCTCGATCTCATAGGTGCCCGGACTCGCGAACGTATGAGTGAGCAGGGGATTGGGGGTCGTCGCAGACCCGGGCGTTCGGAAGGCATCACCACCGGCGCCCCCTGACGCGTGTTCGTCGTTGCTCGACGCCAGTTCGTTGCCGCCGGAGTCGAGCAGGCGGAGATAGGCATCGAATCCGCCGGTCCACGCCCCGTCGACATCGAAGACACCCTTGGCGTTGGCCGACCCGACGGTGAATCGATAGCGGTCGACGGTCCTGTCCCCGGACCCGACCACCGTGACGTGGGGAACGGTCATCGATGTGTTCCCGGCGGCGTCACCTACGAAGGGGTCGAATCCCAGGATGAACGCACCGTCGATGTCCTGGGCTTCGGAGGTGGCGCCGGGATGGTTCGGCTCGGATTCGGTGAGGTATCCCGAGTAGACCGTGATCACGCCGCCCGGCATCACGCGATACGTGTCGCCCAGCACCGCCGCAGGTATGGCACCGAGTGCTCGAGCAAGATCGGGAAGTGGCCCGATGTTGCCCGACACAGTGGTGGTGTTCTGAGGGCTTCCCGTCGCCGTGAGGGCGCTCCTGATCTGGAGGGGCGTCAGCACGACCCCCTGCTGCTGGCCGATGCTCGAGAGAGCGGCGACAGCTGAGGTGACGATGGGACTGGCGCTCGACGTCCCGGCGAAGGAGTCGGTGTAGTACCGGTTCAGTGTCGTGCCGGATGCGTCGCCATAGCCGGTCGTGGTGACGTTCTGTCCCCAGCCCTGGAGGTTCACACGGGATCCGTAGGTCGAGTAGTACAGGCGGCGGTGCACGGGTGTGAAGCCCCCTGCTGCCACGGCACTGCTGCCGGCGCCGACGATGATCGCCCCGGAGTCGGCCTTCCCCGACGGGAACGGTCTCCCGAACCTGGGCTCATCGAGGTTGCACGATCCGTTGCCGGCTGCCTCGACGACCGAGATGCCGTCGGCCGTGGCCGCCGCAATGGCGTCGTAGTAGGCGGGGACGTACTCGACGGCCACCAGACCCTCCTGCGATCCCCCGAAGCCATCACACGTCGTGAAACTGCCGTCCGGTCCCCACACCTGCTGCTCGATGAGGATCACGTCGCCCTCCGAGAGGTGGGAATGGGCCAGGTCGATTGCCGCCCCGAGGTCGTAGCCGTGTTCGCACGAGTTGGCGTTCACGAAGCCGCCGGTTGCGTCGTGGACCGATCCTGTGACGCCGGTGGAGTCGTTGTCGGCGAACAGGATCCCCATGACGGCGGTGCCGTGATTGGTGCTGCCAAACGGGTCGCACAGTGTGCCCAGTTCGATCAGCGCAGACGCGACTCCGGTCAGGTCCTCATGCGACGGGTTGAACGAATACTCGATGTCGATGATCGCGACGTTGCCGCCGGTTCCCCCGGGGATGGTCCAGCCGAAATCGGTGTCGATCCCGTCGGATGCCGCCGGCTCCTGATAGATCTGCGACGCCCTGTGGTCGATCGGCGGAGGGAGCGCCGCAGGGGCGCGGTAGGCGTGCTCCACATAGGGCAGGGCCCAGAGGTCGGCCAGGAGGGCGTCGGCATCTGTCACTCCATCGAGATAAAGCACGTACCAGAGGTTCTTGTCTGCGAGATCCTCGCCGCTTCGCTGCTCGGCAGCCATCCGCTCGACGTCGAGCACGTTCTCCGGTCGGTCGAACATCCTGCGGGCCGTGAATCCGTGGTCATCGACGATCTGGCGAAGACCCGACGTGTCGTAGCCCCTCGTGGACGACAACCTGCCGCTACGCAGCCGGAGAGCCGTCTCCTCGGCGAACTTGACGTGGAGTTGGACCCGGGAGTGCGGCGCGTCGATGGCGGCCCTCTGCTCGCCGTCAGGGGCAAGGGGAGCCCCGGCGCCCGCAGCAGGCACCATGGCTGCAGCGACAAGGGCGGCTGTGGCAAGCGTGACGCTCACTCTCCCGGTCCCGATGGCTCGCCGCCTCATGTGATCCTCCCTCCGGTGCCCGGTGCCCGGTGCCCGGTGCCCGGTGCCCGGTGCCCGGTGCCCGGCGCCCGAAGCGCCGTTCCACGGATTGTCGCAGCGGTGCCGGGCAAACGCGGTCCCTGCATCGCCGGGCGCGGAGTGCGACACTTGTCGATGACCGATGGGCTGTAGACCAATCGTGGTGAATCGATCGGCACGGCCGCGCAATTGTCCGGCGATCCGGGGAGACGAGCCGTGAACCGAGCACCGAGGATGGGTATTGCCCCGATCTTGCACGGGGGCTTTCCCGATGACGATCGCCCGGGTCTGCTGGCCAGGATTGCCGGCGTCGCCGACGAGAGTGGCGTCCATGCCCTGTGGGTCGAGGACCACTTCCGCCTCGATCCGGGAGAGATCACGGCATCGGGCGGCGTGCCCGGCGTCGATGAGCCACTCGAGGCATGGACCACCCTGGCCTGGATCGCAGGGATGACGAAGAGGGTTCGGATCGGCTCGGAGGTGACACCGCTCACCCTTCGTCACCCGACCGTGCTGGCGAAGATGGCGGCGACCCTCGACGTCCTGAGCGGGGGACGGGTCGAGTTGGGGGTCGGCACCGGCTGGTATCGCCACGACTTCACCACCAACGGCATCCCATTCGAGCCGATCACGATCCGCCATGCCAAGGCCTGTGAGGCCCTCTCCGTGGTCCGGAACCTGTGGACCGGCGAACCGGTCCACCACGAAGGCGATCATTATCGCCTCAGTGGCGCGGTCGTAGCCCCGAAGCCGGTGCAGGAAGGCGGTCCGCCCGTGTGGTTTGGCGGCATCTCGGAGCGGGTCCAGGATGCTGCGGCGCGTTTCGATGCCGGCTGGATCCATGCGACCAACGCGTCACCGGAGATGGTTGCCGAAGGCATCCGGAGCCTGGGCGACAAGCGCGGTTCTCTCGGCCTCGATCCTGGCGGAGTCCGGATCACCGTCCCGCTGATGGCTCACCTCAGCTCGGATGGTGATCGGGCGCGGGCGAGCCTCGAGGCGTACATCGCCGCGGCAGATCGCCCCCATGGTGACTTCTTCGGCGAGAACGCCCGCCGGTACGGGATGATCGGCGATGCAGACGACGCCCTGCGGAGGCTCCAGCCCTACGTCGACCTGGGGATCACGGACTTCATCGCAGATCTGCGGCCGCCGGGCATTGCCGAGGAGAGCGTCGAGATCCTGGTCGAACAGGTGCTCCCCAGACTGGGATAGCGGGAGCCCGGCGGATGGTCAGGCCGCCCTTGCCGACGGTGCCGATGCCGATGCAGGTGACGGTGCCGCCGTCGCCGGTCGGACCTCGACCGGATCGAGTCCGGCGCCCGTAGGCTGTCGCCCATGCAGGGTTTCACGGAACGGGGCGGATGGTGGGTGGCTGCCCAGGGTGTGCTCCTCGCTGCCGTCGTCACCGGCGTGCTCATGTACGGGTCGGACTGGGGTCTGTGGTCACAGATGGCCGGATGGACGCTCGTCGCGGCGGGCGGTGTGCTGGGCGGATGGGGCCTGGTCAGCCTCGGTCCCAATCTCACACCGTATCCCCACCCACTCCCGCACGCAGAGATCGTCGCTCACGGCCCGTATCGACTGGTGCGGCATCCGATCTACGGGGGCATCATCCTCGGTTCGACAGGTTTGGGGGTCGCCGACGGCAACCTCCTGGTGATCGGTCTCGCCGTCGGACTGCTGGCGCTGTTCACCGGAAAGGCGGCCTTCGAGGAGCGGCGCCTCGTTGCTCACGATCCCGGGTACGCGACATATCGGGCCAGCGTTCGGAAGGCTCTGATCCCCTTGATCTGGTGACGGGTGGGCCGAATGGCCCTACCGCTCGCGTGGCCCGGTGCGAATCTGATGGGGAGCACGCGCCTCGCCGTGGGAGGACTCGGTGGCGAGCGTTCTGGATCCTCGAGAGCTAGAGGGGTTCTCGGATCGGTTGGACGCGCTCGACGATCCCGGAAGCGCGACCTTTGCGCTCGAGGATCTCCTGGGCCGGGCCTCCGACGAGTGCCCCTCCGGGCGACTCGACGAACTCACCTGGCTGCTCGACGTTGCCCACGACCACTTCGAATGTGGCGAGATCGAGGCGGGGACGGCGACTCTGGTCGCGTTCCAGGCCACGGTGGAGGACATGCGCGAGGCGGGGACCATGTCGGCCGGCTTCGCCGGTCAGATGCTCTCGCTCTCCGAAGCCGCCATCGGCTGGGCGGGCGAATCCGGCGTCGGAGAGATCGTCGAGGAGTCATTGTGGCTCGACGAGTTGCCCGGCGATCCCGGTTTCAGCGACCTCTGACGGGCCGAAGATTCACCCTCACACTTGATTCTGTGAATTTCCGGCGAACTTTCTGAAGTTTTGGTGACATTTCGGTCGATCAGTCGGTGAAGATTCCATTCCATTCCGGGAGGTTCCATGAGCATCGAAGTGACTGTGCCGATCGAGGGCCGCCGCGAGGCGGTCTTCAGCGCCGGGGCCCTCGAATTCGTCGCCGGGCTCCACCGGCGGTTCGCAGGGACCCGTACCCGGCTCCTGGCCGATCGCGACGCCCGCCAGCTCCGATGGGATGCGGGGGAGACCCCGGACTTCCTCCCGGAGACTGCCGAGGTGCGCCGCGCAGAATGGCAGGTGGCTCCGCCTCCGGGCGATCTGGCCGACAGGCGAGTGGAGATCACGGGCCCGGTCGAGCGCAAGATGATGATCAATGCCCTCAACTCGGGCGCCAGGGTCTTCATGGCCGACTTCGAGGACGCGAACTCGCCTACGTGGGACAACGTGGCCGACGGTCAGGTGAATCTCTACGACGCCGTGCGCGGGACCATCGAACTGATCACAGAGGACAGGGAGTACCGCCTCGGGGACGTCACGGCGACGTTGATGGTGCGCCCCAGGGGATGGCACCTCACCGAGAAGCATGTGCTCATCGACGGGCAACAGGTCTCGGCGAGTCTGATCGACTTCGGCATCCATATGTACAACAACGCGGCCGAGTTGCTGGAGCGAGGCAGCGGTCCCTACTTCTATCTGCCGAAACTGGAGAGCCATCTCGAAGCCCGGTTGTGGAACGACGTGTTCGTCGCAGCACAGGAGGAACTCGGGATCCCGGTTGGCTCGGTGAGGGCGACGGTTCTCATAGAGACGGTGCTCGCCGCATTCGAGATGGAGGAGATCCTCTACGAATTGCGAGACCACTCGGCCGGGCTCAACGCCGGCCGCTGGGACTACATCTTCAGCGTCATCAAGAAGTTCAGGCGCCGTCCCGACTTCGTACTGCCCGACCGGCGCGACGTGACGATGACCGTGCCCTTCATGCGTGCCTATACGGAGCAACTGGTGCGCGCCTGTCATCGGCGGGGCGCCCACGCCATGGGCGGGATGGCCGCGTTCATCCCCAATCGGAACAAGCCCGATGTCACCGCCCGGGCGCTGGCGGCGGTGCGGGCCGACAAGGAGCGCGAGGTGGCCGACGGGTGCGATGGGACCTGGGTGGCTCACCCCGATCTGGTGCCGACTGCGATCGATGTGTTCGACTCAGTCCTGGGCGACAGGCCCAATCAGATCGATCGTCTGAGGGAGGACGTCGTCCCGAGTGCCGCCGATCTGCTGGATGTGAGGGTGCCGGGCGGGATCGTGACCGATCGCGGACTGCGAAAGAATGTCGAAATCGGGATCCGCTACCTCGCCTCGTGGCTGGCCGGCAACGGTGCGGCGGCTCTGAACGATCTGATGGAGGACGCGGCCACCGCCGAGATCAGTCGTACCCAGGTGTGGCAGTGGGCCCATCACGGGGTCTCGATCGACGGAGGACCGAAGATCACCCCCGACCTGGTCCAGGGCATCACCGCCGAGGTACTCGAGGCCTTTCGGGCCGATCTCGGCGAGGAGGTGTTCGCCGCCTATCGATTCGAGGAGGCGGCCCGCCTGTTCGAGCAGGTGGCCCTCGCAGAGCACTTCGAAGAGTTCCTGACCATCCCCGCATACGAACTGATCTAGGAGCGCCACCATGAACGATTCCACCACCCGTGCCGCTCGCGTGGCCGAACTCGAAGAGCGCTGGGCGACCGACCCCCGCTGGGCCGGTGTCGAGCGGAGCTACTCGGCGGACGACGTCGTCCGCCTGCAGGGCTCCGTCGTCACCGACCACACCCTCGCCCGTCGCGGCGCCGAGCGGCTGTGGGCCGTCCTGGAGGACGAGGACTACATCAACGCTCTCGGCGCCATCAGCGGAAACCAGGCGGTGCAGATGGCAAAGGCCGGCCTGCAGGCCATCTACCTGAGCGGATGGCAGGTGGCCGGCGATGCGAACCTGGCCGGCGAGACATACCCGGATCAGAGCCTGTATCCGGCCAACAGCGCTCCCGCGCTGGTGAGGCGCATCAACAAGGCGCTGACCAGGTCGGACGAGATCCAGTGGTCGGAGGGCGACGGCGATATCGACTACTTCCTGCCGATCGTCGCCGACGCCGAGGCCGGTTTCGGCGGGGCGCTCAATGCCTTCGAGTTGATGAAGTCGATGATCGAGGCCGGCGCCGCAGGCGTGCACTACGAGGATCAGCTGGCCTCGGAGAAGAAGTGCGGCCACATGGGCGGGAAAGTGCTGGTGCCCACCTCCCAGCACGTCCGCACCCTGACGGCCGCCCGGTTGGCCGCCGACGTCATGGACGTCCCGACCCTCGTCGTGGCGCGTACCGATGCCAATGCGGCGACGCTGCTGACCAGCGACATCGACGAGCGCGACCGCCGGTTCGTCACAGGCACGAGGACGGCGGAGGGCTTCTATGACGTGACCAACGGTCTCGATTCGGCCATCGCCAGGGCGCTCGCCTACGCGCCGTACTGCGACATCGTCTGGTGCGAGACGGCTCTCCCGGATCTCGATGAGGCTGCTCGCTTCGCCGAGGCAGTGCACGCCGAGCACCCGGGCAAGATGCTCGCCTACAACTGCTCACCTTCGTTCAACTGGCGGCGGAACCTCGACGATGCGGCCATCGCCTCGTTCCAGAAGGAGCTCGGGGCACTGGGCTACACATTCCAGTTCATCACTCTGGCCGGCTTCCACGCCATCAACGCCACCATGTTCGAACTGGCGAAGGGCTACGCCACCGAGGGGATGTCGGCCTATGTGAGGCTCCAGGAGCACGAGTTCGAGATGGAGAGCACCGGGTACAGCGCGACCCGTCACCAGCGCGAGGTCGGTGCCGGCTACTTCGACGATGTGGCCGGTGTCATCAGCGGAGGTCTGGCGTCGACTCTGGCGATGCACGGCTCGACCGAGGAGCAGCAGTTCGAGGGCTGAGCGGCGGTCAGGCCGGGACGGCTCTTCCGGCCGCCCAGGCGCGCAGCGCCTCGACGTCCTCGAACCGGGCCACCGAGAGGGGGACAGTGCCTTTGATCTCTGCGATCAGATCGTCGGTCGATGGCGGGAGTCCCGCTCCGAAGGCCCGGTACAGGGCGCCGACGACGGCTGCTTCGAGTTCCGCTCCGGAGTATCCCATCGAGAGGTCTGTGACCCTCTCGAGATCGAACCCGGCGGGATCGTGGCCACGCTTGGTGAGGTGGTGGGCGATGATTCCCCGCCTCGCTTCCGGCTCAGGCAGGTCGACGAAGAAGATCTCATCGAATCGGCCTTTGCGAAGCAGTTCGGGTGGCAGGGACGACACATTGTTGGCCGTTGCGACGACGAAGATGCCGTCCGGTCGATCCTGGAGCCACCTGAGAAAGGAACCGAGCAGTCTGGTGCTGACGCCGCCGTCGCCGTCGCCTGCTGCCGAGAAGCCCTTCTCGATCTCATCGATCCACAGGACGACGGGCGCCATGGCGGCTGCCGTCTGGAGCGCCGAATCCAGGCGCTGCTCCGACTCACCCACGTACTTGCGGTACACCCTGGACGGGTCGAGGAGGACGAGAGGGATCCCCCAGGTGGTAGCGAGCGCTCTTGCGATCATCGACTTCCCGCAACCGGGGATACCGGTCAGCAGCACGCCGCGCGGGGGGTCGATTCCCATGGCCGCAGCCTCCGGCGAGCCGATGGCCCTGCCTCGCACTCGCAGCCAGTCCTTGAGCCCGTCGAGGCCGCCGACGTCCTCGAGAGCGACCCCGGCGTCGACGAGTTCGAGCACGCCATCGGTGGCGAGCAGTTCGGCCTTGGCCATACGGATCCCGGGTAGGTCCTCCTTGCCGAGGCTTCCATCGGCGAGCACGGCCCTGCGCAGGAGTCGGGCGGCGTCGGGGAGCGGTAGTCCGCGGAGGGTCTCGATCAGTGCTCGTTCGTCGTCGAGGTGGAGCGGGGTGGTGAGACCGCCCCTGGCGAGATCGGCCATCGTGCGATTGACCATCGCCGCCAACTCGTCGTCGTCGGGTTGCTGTAGCTCCCACGGGACGGCGAGGCCGTCGAGTTCTGCCGGAACGGTCAAATCGGGACCGGTGAGCACGAGGGTCTGGCCCGTTTCGGCGTGCAGGACACAGTCCTTGACGGTTCGCAGGGTCACCGGGTCGGCCAACGCGTGGTGGGCGTCGGCGAGCACGAAGACCCCTGCGTCGGAGAGATCTGTGATGAACGAGAGCGCCTGGCGGGGGTCCTGCGTCCCGTACTGCGACGGGTACTCATCCCTGGCCAAGCCCCGGGCGGCGGTCCAGGTCCAGACCGGGAGGCCGCGGCCGGCCGCCTCCTGTCTGATGGCGGCCATGAGGCGCCGCTCGTCGCGAGCGCTCGCGATGATGAGCGGGTACTGCGATGCGAGCAGGACCCCGAGGTCTCCTGTGCTGTCCATCGTGGGTTCATCGGCGCAGAATGGCCCGATGCTGAGGGAGTTCGCGTTCGGGAGGTCGCTGCGATGGGGATGAGTCTGAGCAGGATCGTCAACGCGGCCGCCAGATCGATCACCGACGGGTTTGATCGGTATCGCTCCGAGTTCATGGCTATCACCCGCCGCGCCCCTGTCCGCTTCGCTCGTCGTGAATGGCACGAAGCCCAGGCGGATGCTCTTGATCGGCTCGATCTCTATACGACGGTGGTCGATGATGTCGAGGCGGAAGTTCGCGAGTTGCTCGGTGATCAGATCGAGAACGAGGTCGCCTGGGTCAGCATGAAGGCGGTCTACTCGGGCCGGATCGCCGATCGGGCCGACTTCGATCTGGCCGAGACTTTCTTCAACTCGGTGACCAGGCGGGTGTTCTCGACGGTGGGTGTCGATCCGGACATCGAATTCGTCGACAGCGATTTCGATCCTCCCCAGCAGACGGCTCCGGTCTATGCGACCTTCCCGGCACTCGACGGTGTGGCGGAGATGATCCGGTCGATCCTCGTCGCTCAGCGGATCGAGGCCCCCTTTGCCGACCTGGATCGGGATGTGGCGGCCGCGGCTGTGAGGGTCGCCGGGACGGTGGCCGGCGGAGAGGGCCAGGTGACACACGCCGAGATCTCGGTGCCCGTCTTCTACCGCGGCAAGGGTGCCTACCTCGTGGGCAGGCTGGCGACGACGGGCGAGGCGCTGCCGTTCGTCCTGGCGTTGAGCAACGACGACGATGGCATCGCCCTCGATGCCGTCCTCCTCCGGGAGGTCGAGGTCTCCATCCTGTTCTCGTACACCCGCTCCTACTTCCACGTGGAGGTCCACCGTCCGGCCGACGTCGTGCGGTTCGTCTCGGAGCTCCTGCCGCGCAAGCGCCTCGCCGAGATCTATATCGCCATGGGGTTCAACAAACACGGCAAGACCGCGTTGTACCGCGATCTGCTCTCCCATCTAGCGGTGAGCGATGAGCAGTTCGACCTCGCTCCGGGAACGCCCGGAATGGTGATGGTGGCTTTCACGCTGCCGTCCCACGACCTGGTGTTCAAGGTGATCAGGGATCGGTTCTCCCCGCCCAAGAGCACCACCAGGGCAGAAGTGATGTCGAAGTACCGCCTGGTGTTCCGCCACGACCGGGCGGGGCGGCTCATCGACGCCCAGGAGTTTGAGCACCTCGCCTTCCATCGCTCGAGATTCTCCGATCGGCTCCTCGAGGAGCTGATTGCGACCGCTTCCCGGTCCGTCGAGGTGTCGGGTGACACGGTGGTGGTCCACCACGTCTACGTAGAACGGAAGGTCGTGCCGCTCGACCTCTACATCAGGAGCGCGGAACCCGATGATGCCGAGGCCGCAGTGATCGATTTCGGGCACGCGATCAAGGACCTGGCTGCCACCGACGTGTTCCCGGGGGACATGCTCATCAAGAACTTCGGGGTGACCCGCCACGGCCGGGTCGTGTTCTACGACTACGACGAGGTGACCCGTCTGTCGGCGGTCAGGTTCAGGAGTATCCCGATCGCCACGCACCCCGATGACGAACTCTCGGCCGAGCCGTGGTTCGGGGTCGATCCCGGCGACGTGTTCCCGGAGGAGTTCCGATCGTTCCTGGGGCTGCCGAGGGCTCTGCGGGAAGCCTTCTTCGCCCATCACGACGACCTGTTCGACCCGGCGACGTGGGAGGGACTCCAGCAGCGCCTCGCGAGTGGCGAGATCATGGAGACATATCCTTACGCCGAGGCCCAGAGGCTCGGCGCGCGGCGACCGGTCTGAGAGGGCGCGCTTGTCTGCGCTCCCTCTGAATCGTCCGGAACTCCACCAGTCTCATATGTGTCTCACACACGAAACCCGTCAGTCATATCAGGGAGGAACCAGGAGTGGTCAAGGAGTTCAAGGATTTCATCAGCCGGGGCAATCTCGTCGAGATCGCCGTCGGATTGGTGTTGGCACTGGCGTTCAAGTCGGTTGTCGATGCCTTCGTCCAGGGGATCGTCATGCCGATCGTCGGAGTGCTGTTCGGTGAGCCGTCGTTCGACGCATTGACATTCACGATCAACGACTCGATCTTCTTCTACGGGACATTCATCACCCAACTCGTGTCGTTCGTGCTCGTGGCGCTCGCACTGTTCCTGTTCGTCGTGAGGCCGTTCAACACATGGCAGGCGCGCAAGGCAGCAGGCGAAGAAGACGAGCCGGCGGCGACACCAGAAGACATCGCGCTCCTGCGCGAGATCAGGGATTCCCTCAAGAAGTAGCCGAACCCCAAACCAGCAGCCGCCCCCTATGGGCGGCCCGATCGCCCCTCCCATACACGGCAGGGGCGATCGCTTTGTGGTGGGCCCCTTCTGGTCTCTCCCGGCGGGGCCGGAGCGCGGAGAGCGTGGAGCCCCTTCGGGTTGCTTGGCTCCGGCGGGGCCGGAGCGCGGAGAGCGTGGAGCCCCTTCGGGGAGCTTGGCTCTCGGGAGGGGGCGGGGATGGGTCTCCCCCGGGTGGGCGCAGAGAGTTCCCCGGAATCTCCGGGGTGTGGTGCGTGTTGATGCGTCTGGTCAACCCGGAAGGCACACACATGGCAACCGCGACTTGGAATGGCGTGGTCATCGCCGACAGCGACGACACCGTCATGGTCGAGGGCAATCACTACTTCCCGGCATCCGCCGTGCGTGATGGGGTGTTGCAGCCGAGTCCCGGCACCAGCGTGTGCCCGTGGAAGGGGACTGCGTCGTATCACGACGTCGTGGTCGATGGTCACGTCAACGCGGGAGCCGCCTGGTACTACCCGAACCCTTCTCCGGCGGCCGCCGAGATAAAGGATCGGATCGCCTTCTGGAAGGGCGTGCAGGTCTCGGGCTGACCCGCTCATCTCACGGAGCGCGCTCGAGTCCGGCCATGTCGAGCACGGCGTCGATGTACAACTC
>JABMPV010000127.1 GCA_013202595.1 bacterium | reverse complement strand
GAAGTCGTTCTGCACGTCGACCACGAGCAGGGCGGTGTCGGCGCCGTAACGGCCGCCGGTGAGACTGTCGCGAATGCCCTGTGCCATGTCGGCGAACTGCTCCGCCGTCTGGTTGACCGCCGGTGGGAAGGGGAGGTCCCCGAGGTCGTTGGATGGGATGAGATGGATGTGGGCATGGGGCACTTCGTACCCGAGCACCACGACGACCACCCTGGCGCATCCCGTCGTCCTCTTGAGGGCGGTGGCCACGGTGTTGGTTGCCGACCAGAGGGCGGTGTACTCCTCCGGGTCGAGGTCGAACAGGTAGTCGACCTCCGCCTTGGGCACCACCAGCGTGTGTCCCGGTTGGCGTGGGTTGATGTCGAGGAAGGCGAAGGCGTGATCGTCCTCGTAGACGGCGTGCGAGGGGATCTCGCCCCGGATGACTCGAGTGAAGATGGTCGCCATGGCGCCAGCGTACGCGGGCGCGGCGCCGACGGGGGGAGTGACCTCTCCGTTCCCGGATTCCCGTACAATCTCGGGCGTGACCACTGACATGCTCGTAACAGCCCGCCGCGCCGCCCGCCTTGCCTCACAGGCCTGTTTGGAGGTACTCGCAGAGTCTCCAGAGACCCCTGATGCCATGGCCAAGCTCGGCAAAGAACCGGTGACCGTGGCCGACTACGCCTCACAGGCCGTCGTGCTGCGTGAGGTCGCCGCCGCCTATCCCGACCACCGGATCGTCTCCGAGGAGGGCGCCGCCCATTTCGAGGACCATGCCGGGGCAAGCGGTGCGGAGCAAATCGTGCGCGTTGTGTCATCCGTCACCGGTGCGCAGGTGACGCTCGCCGAGGTGCTCGGATGGATCGACCACGCAGGCGGAGAGTCCAATGTCACATGGGCCATCGATCCGATCGACGGGACCAAGGGGTTCCTGCGTCGTGATCAGTTCGCAGTCGCCGTCGGAATGCTGGTGGACGGCGCCCCGGTGGCGGGAGTTCTGGGTTGCCCCCATTTCCCCGTCGATGCTTCGGCACCGAACGCCGAGCGCGGGGTGCTCTATTGGGGGAGCATCGGTGAGGGCGCCTTCGTGGAGACGCTGTCGGGTGGCGAGCCACAGCCGATCACGGTGAGTGATGTCTCCGACCCTGCCGGAGTCAGGGTGCTCGGAAGTGTCGAGTCTGCTCACGGAGATCCTGCGCTGGTGGTGGCCACCATCGCAGAGGCAGGCTTCGGTGGAGGCATGGTCAGGATCGACAGCCAGGTCAAGTACGGAGCCGTCGCTCACGGCCTCGCAGAGGTCTACATCAGGCCGCGCAACCACCCGGACTACCGCGAGCGCGTATGGGATCACGCAGCCGGGGCCGCCGTGGTGATCGCGGCGGGAGGCCGGGTGACGGACCTCGACGGCGTCGACCTCGACTTCACTCACGGTGCCCGCCTCGAGGTCAATCGCGGGGTGCTCGCCACCAACGGCCTGGTTCACGACGAGGTGCTCGCCGCCCTCAGTGCGGCCGAGGGCTCCGCCGGCTGAGGGCCCCCGGCCCTACACTTGGGGCACTGCTTCCCCGGAGGACGGATGCGCAACCTCTCCTAGATCGGATCGTCACCCCGGGCGCCGGCGCGCCCGTCGAGCCATCGAGGAGCCCACATGCCGTCCGTCCATTTGTGCAACGTCTCATTTTCCTATTCGCGCGCCGCTCCCTTGCTGAGTGGAGTCTCGCTCGACATCGGACCCGGCTGGAGCGGGGTGGTGGGAGCCAATGGCGCAGGCAAGTCGACACTCCTGAAGTTGGTAGCCGGCGAGATCTTCCCCGACACCGGTGCTGTGACGACGGCTCCACCAGGTGCGCTGACGGTCATGTGCCGCCAACGCGTCGATGAGATCGTGCCGGCCGTCGAGGAACTCGCCGGGTCCTGGGATCCCCTCGCCGTCCGGCTGCTGGCACTGCTGGATCTCGACCCGGACTCGATCGATCGCTGGGACTCGCTCTCGCCCGGTGAGCGAACCCGCTGGCAGATCGGTGGAGCGCTCGCCAGGGATCCAGATGTGTTGCTGCTCGACGAGCCGACAAACCATCTCGATGCCGACGGCAGGCAGGCCCTTGTGGCCTCATTGAAGGCGTTCCGTGGCGTGGGCCTGCTGGTGAGCCATGATCGGCATCTGCTCGACTTGCTCACCCGATCGACGATTCAGGTTGCATCGGGGGCCGTGAGGAAGTGGTCGGGCCCCTACTCGGCGGCTCGCGATG
The DNA here is from genome assembly GCA_013202595.1 of bacterium. Lineage (GTDB taxonomy): Bacteria > Actinomycetota > Acidimicrobiia > Spongiisociales > UBA11373 > JABMPV01. Next base: position 934 of record JABMPV010000127.1, on the reverse strand, counting down.
CGTGGGAGGCCGAAGCTGCGGATCTGGCTGATCGCCATGCCGCAGATGTACGGTCGGTTCGCTCGGCCGAGCGCCGGGTCCGCAACGCATCTGATCGCAGGGCCGGTGCGGAGGCCACTGCCAAGCGTGAGCGGCGAACCGCTGATCCCAGGGACTCGGATGCTCGCAGCACCGCTCGCACGGGCCGAATCGCTGCCGCCGAACAGCGGATCGGACGGATCGTCAGGGTGGAGAAGCGCGGTCTGGAGAGATCCAGGGAAGCCGCTGCGGAGTCGTCCGTGCGGGAGGACCGCATCGCAGGTGACTTCGTCTTCGTCTCAGAGCGTGCTCCGATGGAGTGGCCGCTGTCACTCGATGTCGATGTCCTTGCTGCGGGAGAGACGGTCCTGGCTCGGGATGTCGGCGTCGGCGTGAGGCGCAGTGACCGAATTCGGGTGACCGGTCCGAATGGTGCCGGCAAGTCGACGCTGCTGGATCGCCTCGTGTCGGCATCGAAGCTTCCGTCGGGGCGTCTGCTCTTCCTGCCCCAGGAGACCGGGGCGGATGATTCGGCGGCGATCATGGACGACGTTCGGTCGATGTCCCGCGAAGGCCTCGGCCGGTTGCTGCAACTGGTCTCGGTGCTCGGCGTCGACCCGGAGCGGCTGCTGGCTACCGGTCTCCCGTCTCCCGGTGAGACGAGGGTGCTTGCGATCGCTCAGGGCCTCCACGCCGGCGCCTGGGTCTTCGTGCTAGACGAGCCGACGAATCACCTGGCCGTCTCGACGATCGACCGTCTCGAGCAGGCGCTGGCCCGAATCGATTCTGCACTCGTCCTCGTGACCCACGATGAGCGTCTGGCGGCCGCCGTGACGACGATCGAGTGGCGTCTCGGCGACGGAGGGCTGACCGTGATCGATCGCTCCTGACGCCGGTCTCTAGCCTGGGCTCATGG
>JABMPV010000126.1 GCA_013202595.1 bacterium | reverse complement strand
CTCCAATACCTACCGCCCATCGAATGGGAGAACACCTACCATCAACAAACCGTCGACCAGGCCGCGTAAACCACGTGACCGGCAAACGGGGGGAACCTCAGGGACTCCCGGATCTCGACGGCTTTGACACCTCAAGATTCGTCGAGTCCCTGTTCCCCCTCCAACACCCCCACTCCATCAGACCCCGCTCAGACGCGAAGACCCCCTAAACCACATCAGCCTCGTCTTTCAAGTCGTCTCGTCTGCTGTTGGTCTCCAACCCTCCAAGAAGATCTGCCGGGCGCTCTCGGACAGAATCTCGTTCTGTTCCTTGGATTCGAAGGTCGCTCGTACGGCTTCCAGGGACACACCCGGATCGGCCACCGAGAAGGGGTGGTCGGTTCCCCAGGGCATCCGATCGGTGCCCACGAGATCGGCCGTTGCGAGGAGGGCGCCGGTGTGGAATAGGACGGCGTCGTAGCTGATCCGACGGAGGTCGCCGGTCGGCGGATTCGGAAGCTGCTCCTGAACACTCGGGTCGGAACGCCAGGCGGAGTCGAGCCGTCCTGCCAGGAACGGGATGGTGCCGCCCCCGTGTGAAGCGACGATGTTGAGCCGCGGATGCCGGTGGATCACCCCGGCGAAGACCATCCGAGCCACGGCAATGGTCGTCTCGAAGGTGAAGCCCATCGCAACGGGGAAAGCATGCCCGTAGCCGGTGAGTTCGTCGGCCGCCGAGGTGTGGTGCGGATGGATCAGCACGGGAAGCCGGGTGTCTTCGAGGGCCTGCCACAGGAGTTCGAGGTCGGGGTCGTCGATCGGTTTGCCGCAGATTCGGGTGCCGGTGATGATCCCGTAGAGGCTGTCGGTGCCGGCGATCTCCTTGGTGATCTCGGCCGCAACCTCCACGTTGTCGGGAGGAAGTACGCCCATGCCGAGGATTCGGCCTTCTGTCTGCTGCTCGAGACCGGCGAAGTACTGGTTGCAGTGGCGGGTGATCTCGATGCCTTCGGAACCCGGGAAGGGATCGAGCCACGGGTTGGCAAGTGAAAGGACGGTCTGGGAGATCCCGAAGCGGTCCATGAAGGAGAGCTTGCGCTCAAGGTCCCAGTACTCGGGGTCCATGGGGCGGCCGTGCTCGCCGGGGAACATGACGAACCGAACCCCTTCGGCATCCTCGACGACCTTTGGGATCTCGGCTCGAGCCTTGAGCAGCTCCATGTACCAGTCGGGATAGAAGTGTGAATGGGTGTCGATGACGGTCACGGTGGAAACGACCTCCTCTGCGCGGCTTTGGGGAACGCGAACTCAGGCATCTGGCTTGTCGCTAGCGCCGGGGCCGGGAAGGAACTGTCCAACACCGGGTTGGGTCATGGGCGTCCGATCGGCTGCGATCAGTTCTCCGCGGAGGTAGGTGCGGACGGCGCGGCCGAGGAGACGTTTCCCCGACAGCGGTGACCAGCCGGCACGGGAGAGGATGTCGCCGTCGCCGACCGTCCATTCGGCGGTGGGATCGACGAGGATGACGTCGGCATCGGATCCAGGGTGTAGCGCCCCCTTGCGGGGGAACAGGCCATAGATTCGGGCGGGGGTCTCCGAGTAGATCCGTACGACATCCTCGTAGCCGAGGCGTCCTTCGTGAGCGGCGTTGAGCAGCACCGCGAGAGTGGTGTCGATGCCCGGCAATCCGAAGGGCGCGTCCCAGATATCGCCCCCCTGCTTGTGTTCGGCGGTCGACGGCGCATGGTCGGTGGAGATGTGGGTAATCGCCCGGCGGTGCACGGCGGACCACATCTCGTCGAGGTCCGCCTGGCTGCGGGCTCGGGCCGGTGGGGTGAACTTGCGGAAGGCTTCGTGGTCGAGGACTTCGGCTTCGAACAGAGAGAGGTACTGCGGGCAGGTCTCGGCGTATATTTGGCTACCTAGGGATCGAGCGAACTCCACGACTTGCAGCGCGGCGGGGTGGCTGACGTGGGCGACCACCATCCGGGCACGGTGCCGGGTGGCGAGCAGCGTCGCCGAAGCGACTGCCACCACTTCTGCGTCGCGGTTCCGCCACAGGGGAATGACTCCTCCGCCTGTCATTCCTTCGGCTCGAAGGGTTTGCTCCTCGGCGGCGGTGATGGTCTCGTCCTCGCAGTGGACCAGGCAGGGAATCCCGATGCGGGAGGTCTGCCCGAACAACTTCCGGAGATCGGAATTGTTGAACCCCGGCACACCGTGCGTGGTGCAGGTGAACACCTTCATGAAGGTGATACCGGCCTTCCACAGACCCTCCACATGATCGATGTGGTCCGGCCATGCATGAGCGGCGAGACCGAAATCGACGTGCGATCGATCACGAAGGTAGTGGCGCTTCTCCTCGAGATCGTCCGTCGTGCGCACCGGAGACCCGTGCGTGTGTTCGACGATCGTCGTCACCCCGGCAGCTGCCGCCGCAGAGCTGCCGGTCGGGAAGTCCTCGCGAGTCGGATCGGCAGGATCCATGAAATGGACGTGGGAATCGACCATGCCGGGCATGACCAGGAGACCGGACGCGTCGAAGACCTCTCGAGCGTCGGCTCGCTCCGGGGTGACAGCACCGACTCTCCCGTTACTCACGTAGAGGTTGGCGTAGCGGCGACCTTGGAGGCTGACGATTGCACCGCCTTCGATTCCGAGATCAAACACCGTGATCACTCTTTCGCGGAACCCAAGGCGATGGGTCCCGGTGTTGTGACTCTGCTTCCGAGCCATCAGCCACCCATAGGCAGTGGGTGGCTTCGTTTCCCCTGCTCACCTGCTCTCGTCTAGCGTCTCTCCACTTGCCTGGAGGCTTCCTGGCTCCCGATCGTCGTCGGGTCGCGGAGCCTGAGCGAGAAGGTCGCGGGCCCGCTGAAGGTGGTCGCCAACGATCTCCGCGGCCCGCTCGCCTGCTCCTTCGCGCAGAAGGCGAGCCAGCTCGGCGTGTTCCCGTACGAATGCCTCCTGTTCTCCCGCGCCCCCCACGGCGAAGGCGCTCATCCCATACACACGCCCGCGCAGTCGACGAACGAGATCGAGTAGTGCCCGATTGCGCGAGGCCCGATAGAGGAGGTTGTGGACCTGTTCATTGAGCGTCGCCAGTCGATCGACCCGACCTTCCTTGAGCGCCTCGGCGTCCTCCGCGATCAGGTCGTCGAGTTCCTCAAGCTCCTCGTCTGAGATCCGTTCCGCAGCGAGTCGTACCGCATACGACTCCATCAAGTCTCGGATGACGAACCAGTTGCTGATATCACATCGCGTCGACTCTCTCACCAGCAACCGGTCGCTCTCATCTCGCTGGGCATAGCCTTCCAGTTCCAGCCTCAAGAGGGCTTCCCGAACCGGTGTCCGACTCACATTGAGCATGCGTGCGATGTCGGCCTCCAGCAGAGCCGCGCCGGACCGGAGTCGCCCGGAGGCGATTGCTCCCCTGAGCTCCCGATATGCCTTCGTGGCCAGGGTGGAACGGGACGTCACGAGCGACCCGTCCTGGTGGAGCCGGATCCAGGCGAGACCGAGGGCGCTGCCGCCCTCCCGGTGGCAACTGCCCGCTCCGAGCAATCTCGAAGGGCTGCGAGATGGGCCCTCATTGCGTTCCTCGCCTCTGTTGCGTCGTGCTCACGGATGCAGCGGAGAATCCGCTGGTGGCCGTTGTCCTCCTCGCCAGTTGTTGGGCGGCGTCCCCCGGTGAGGAGGCGCCCCAACGGGTGCTCGATGAGGATGCCGATCACACTGAGCAAGGCGTCGTTGCCCGAGGCAGCGGCAACCGCAAGGTGGAAGTCGGAGGACTCGCTCGTGTCCTGCAAGCGCGTGAGTAGTTCGTCGGATTCCTCGTAGGACTGCGCCGCGCTCATGGCCGCGGCCTCCGACTCGAAGAGCAGCCGAAGGTCGAAGTGGTCGAAAACATCACGGTGCGTGAACCGGCGGGGGATGTACCCCGCACCTGGAGTTCGCCTGATCAGGCCTTCTGAGACGAGCCGCCGCAGCGCCTCACGCACCGGCGTCCGGCTCATCGACAAGGCGTCTCCGACTTCGCGCTCGACGAGACGCTCGCCGGCCGCTCCGTCGGCGAGATGCTGGAGGATCTTCTGATATGCCTGCTCCGCAAGCGGGGTCGATGCGGAAAGTGGATGCAGGGGTTCCGATGTCATCGCGCCTCCGGTGTTACCGAGAATCGGCGCCATGGGCTGTTGAGTGCTCGTCGCCGATCGAGAGAGTAGCCGTCCGGTGTGTTCGGCATCACTCTCGTGCAGTCCGGAGAGGTGGCGGGGGGTCCGCCAGGAGCAGCGAAGGGTAGCCGAATCATGGCGCCGTGAGCTCCCAGGTCCTCGGGTGTGGTCGCGTCGTCACCATGCCGTCGGGGCCGACCCATTCGAAGCGGTCCTCGGCGGGGATCCCGTGGACACGGTCGAGCAGCCAGTCGTAGGCGTAGGTGTTCCAGTTGGGACCATGCACCGTGGATAGCGCGCCGGAGAAGGCGTGGCGTTCACCTT
>JABMPV010000125.1 GCA_013202595.1 bacterium | reverse complement strand
TCTACACCCCCCGGCCGAAGCGGATCTACGGCTATTACGTCCTTCCGGTGCTCATGGGAGAGCGGGTGGTCGGTCGGGTCGACCTGAAGGCAGATCGGGCGGCGGGTGTCCTTCGGGTGCGCGGGGCGTTCGTCGAGGACCACGCCGATCCGGTGGGCGTCGCTCGCGGCGTGGCCGCCGAGTCCCGTGAGATGGCGGCGTGGCTGGGTCTCACGGACGTGTCGGTGGAGCCGAAGGGCGGCCTGGCCGGACCCTTGGCGGCAGCGCTCGACTGAATCCGGCCGCCCGTCCCGGCGTGTAGCCTGCGCGGCGAGCCAAGGAGGGCAGAATGATCGACTTCCAGGACCGGGTCGCAGTCGTCACGGGTGCAGGCAGAGGCCTCGGAGCCGCCCATGCCCGGCTGCTTGCCGCACGAGGGGCCGCCGTCGTGGTCAACGATCCCGGCGCCGCGACTGATGGCACCGGTGAGGAGAGTCGCCCCGCCGATGATGTGGCCGCCGAGATCCTGGCCGCAGGTGGTGCGGCCGTGGCCGACCACAACTCGGTCGCCACCCCCGATGGCGGAGCGGCGATCGTCCAGACCGCCATCGAGACCTTTGGCCGTATCGACATCCTGGTCAACAACGCAGGCATTCTGCGCGACAAGGCATTCCACAACCTGGAGTGGGAGAACCTCGATGCCGTGCTCGACGTACATCTCAGGGGGGCGTTCTACGTGACGCGCCCGGCCTTCCGGGTGATGCGAGAGCAGGCGTACGGCAGGATCGTGATGACGTCGTCCAACTCGGGGATTCTCGGCAACTTCGGCCAGGCCAACTACGGCGCAGCCAAGATGGGACTCGTCGGCTTCATGAACGTGCTCGCCCTCGAGGGTGCGAGGTATGACATCAAGGTGAACACGATCGCCCCGGTTGCCAGGACCCGGATGACAGAGGACCTCCTCGGGCCGGTGGTCGACAAACTGGATCCCGAACAGGTGGCGCCGGTTGTCGCGTACTTCTGCTCCGAGGCGTGTGAGGTGTCCGGCGACATGTGGTCGGTGGCCGGTGGATCCGTCAGCCGGTTCTTCGTCGGGCTGACCCCGGGGTGGTTCCAGCATCCCGAGCGTGAAGGGATGCTGTCCCCCGACGACGTGGCGGCGCACATCGGCGACATCCGCGGCGAGACCGGCTATCTCGTGCCGGCGTCGGTACAGGGGGAGTTCGAGAAACTGACGCCGCTCCTGTACTCCTGAGGCGTCGCCGACCCATCATCGCTCTAGGGTTCCTGCCGTGGAACACGACAATCTGATCACAGCAGCACAGGAGTGGATCGCGGGCGACCCCGATCCCGACACGAGGGCCGAACTCGAAGCGATCGTCGCCTCAGGTGATGTCGACGCCCTGAATGAGAGGATGGGAGCCATCCTCCGCTTCGGGACGGCGGGCATCAGAGGGGCAGTCGGCGCCGGGTCCAACCGGATGAACCGGGCCATGGTCATCCGCGCCACCAAGGGCGTGGCCGACTACCTGAACGCCGAACGCCCGGGAACAGGGCCCGTCGTCGTCGGACGCGACGCTCGCCTGAGCAGCGCACAATTCATGGACGACACCGTCGGGGTCCTCGCTGCCGCCGGCATCCCCGTCCGCTATTTCGCTGGACTCGCTCCGACTCCACTGGTCGCGTATGCGGCCAGGACGATGGATGCCAGTGCCGCCGTGGTCGTGACCGCGAGCCACAACCCTCCTCAAGACAACGGCTACAAGGTGTACGATGCCAACGCGGCCCAGATCGTGCCGCCGGTCGATGGGATGATCGCAGCGGCGATTGATCTGTCGGGCCCTGCGTCGGAGATCCCGCGTGCAGATGTCGCTGCCGCCGGCGTCGATGCAGAGCCGATCGGCGAGTCCATGGAGGACGAGTACATCGCCGAGGTGATCGGCCGACTGCCCCGGATCGCCGTTGATCACGACCTCCGCATCGTCTACACGCCGATGCACGGTGTGGGCCGTGACCTGTTCGTCAAGACCCTGGCTGCTGCCGGGTTCGCGGGTGTCTACCCCGTTCCCGAGCAGGCAGCACCGGACGGCCGGTTCCCCACGGTTGCCTTCCCCAACCCGGAGGAGCCTGGTGCTCTCGATCTGGCTCTGTCCCTGGCGGCCGAACTAGATGCCGACCTGGTCCTGGCCAATGACCCGGATGCCGACCGCCTCGCTGTGAGCGTTCCCGACGGGGCGGGCGGGTGGCTGGCTCTGACCGGCAATCAGATCGGGATACTGCTGGCCGACCACATCCTGAGGACCGACGAGGGCGGACCGCAGGCCCTCGTCGCCAACTCGATCGTCTCGTCGCCGATGCTCGCTTCGGTGGCCGGTGCCTACGGGGCGGAATTCACCCAAACGCTCACGGGATTCAAGTGGATCAGCAACGCTGCGCTCGACCTCTCGGAAGACCAGGGGCTGCGCTTCCTGTTCGGCTACGAGGAGGCGCTCGGCTACTCCGTCGGCCCGGTGGTGCGGGACAAGGACGGCATCGGCGCCGGTGTGTGGTTCGCCCATCTGGTCGGATCGCTTCGGGCAGACGGCAAGAGCGTGCTCGACCGCCTGCAGGACCTCTACCGTCGGCACGGCCTGTGGGTCAGCACGCAGAAGAGCATCGTCCGTCCGGGCGCCGAAGGCGCCGAGGAGATCGCATCCGCCATGGATCTGCTGAGAGAGCACCTCCCCGAGGCGCTCGGTGGTTTCAAAGTGGTCTCCGCAACCGATTACCGCGATGGGGCGGAGCAGCGGGCCAGGTGGCTGCCCGCCCAGGCGCTCGTCGAGTTCGATCTCGGCGAAGCCGGCAGAGCCCTGGTCCGACCATCGGGCACCGAGCCGAAGCTCAAGATCTACGTCGACCTGAAGGTGGATCTGGGAGCGGGCGACCCCAGGGTGGCCGAGGCAGATGCCCTGGTCGACGCAGCAGACATCGCGGCGGATCTGATGGAGTTCCTCGGCATCGCCTGAGGTAGGCGCACCTATTCCTGGTGGATGCCGCACTCGAGCTTGTCGGACCCGGCCCAGCGCCCGGCGCGCTCCTCCTCTTCGGGCCCCGTCGGTCGGGTGCAGGGGATGCATCCGATGGAGCGATAGCCGACATCGTGCAGCGGGTTGTAGGGGATGTCGTGCTCGGCGATGTACTGCCACACGTCGTCATCGCTCCAGTCGGCGAGCGGGTGCACCTTCCACAATCCGAATTGCTCCGAGTACTCCACCTTGCGCAGTCCGGCTCGCGAAGGCGACTGGCTGCGGCGGAGACCGGAGACCCAGGCGTCGAACGGCTCGAGGGCAGATGTCAGTGGCTGCACCTTGCGCAGCTCGCAGCAGCGGTCGGCATCCCGCTCCCAGAGGTTGGGGCCTTCGATGCGGTGTTGATCGGCGATGGTCGGGACGGACGGGCGAATGAGAGTGAGTCTGAATCGGTCCACGATCCGGTCTCGGGTCTGGTGTGTCTCCCGGAAGAACAGGTGCGTGTCGAGTTCGATGACCGGAATGTCGATCCCAACGGCCCGCATCATGTGTGCCAGGACCGACGACTGCTTCTGCCATGAGCACGACAGGCAGAGTCCCGTGCCGAACTCCTCTGCGGCCCAGCTCAGGACCTCTTCAGCGCTCATCGTCTCGATCGTGGCGGCGTCGAGTGAGAGCGGGGGGAGGTCGATCATGGGCTGCAGCCTAGTTGAGCTCCTATGTCCAGTTTGAACCGTCCTGGGTTGGTTGGAGACTCCTGAGCTTGGAAGCGAGGATGGAGTCATGGATATACAGGGCAAGGGAACGTCGCGGAGGTATTCGGCGGAGTTCAAGGTGCGGGCGGTGCGGATGGTGCGTCAACTGCGGGCTGAGACGGGTCAGCGGCAGGGCGTGTGAACCGCACTGGGTTTGATGGAGGCTCTGGGGTGCCCTGTTGATCACCGGCGGTGCCGATACCCTGCGGGCCTCTGGTCCGATAAGGCGGACGACGAGAGCGCTTCGAGGAGTGGACGGCGGATGGCTGAGACAGGGCAGATCCACGGTGTGGTGCTGGGAGAGCGGGATCGCTTCGTCGATGCCATTCGCGTCGCGGCGATCCTGGTAGTCGTGTTCGGCCACTGGCTGACCACCAGCGTCATCTGGGACGGCGACGTGGTCGTCAGCGCCAACGCGCTGTCGTACATCCCCGCCACCAGGGCCGCCACATGGATCGTCCAGGTGATGCCGCTCGTGTTCTTCGCCGGCGGGTTCGCCAACGCGAGATACCTCGAGCGGGCAGGTGGATCGTCACTGGCATTCCTCCGGGGCAGGATCGAGCGGCTGCTGGCGCCTGCTCTGGTCTTCCTCGGCGTGTGGACGGTTCTGGGGCTGCTCATCGAGTGGTTCGATCCGTCGTCGCCCGGCAAGATCAGGGCCGCCGAGTCTGCCGCTCTGCCGGTCTGGTTTCTGGGAATCTATCTGATCGCAGTGGCCCTCACTTCGTCGACGATGCGGCTCCACCGCCGCTTCGGCATCGGAGTGCCAATCGTCCTCATGGTCATGGCTGCGCTGGTCGATCTCGTGTCGATCGGGATGGGGATGAAGGATCTCGGCGGCATCAACTATGCCGTGGTGTGGCTGCTCGCCCACCAGATCGGGTACCTCTACGCCGACGGCACCCTGCAGGGATGGGGAACCAGGGGAGCGGCCCTGCTGGCGGGCGCCGGGTTATCGGCCCTGGTGATCCTGACTGCGTGGGGCGGGTATCCAGTCAGCCTCGTAGGCGTTCCGGGACACCCGCGCTCCAACGCTCAGCCCCCGAGTCTTGCCATGGTCGCCGGCATCGTCTGGCTGGTCGGTCTGGCGTTGCTGCTGCGCCCCGCTGCGCAGCGACTCGTGTCCGGGGATGCCTGGTGGCGACGCACCGACAGGCTCCACGGTCTGCTGTTGACCACATTCATCTGGCACGTCTCGGCCGTCTCGGTGGGCGCCTGGATCTGGCGGGCTGCCGGATGGCCCGAGCCGGACATCGGCTCGAAGGCGTGGTGGGCGCTGCGGCCGGCATGGGTGGCGCTCCTCATGCCGCCTTTGCTCCTCCTCCTGTGGCTGTTCGGTCGCTTCGAGATTCACCGGGCACCGCGCCCTGCCCCGCCGATCACCCTCGCCAGGGGTGTGGCGGCGGGCCTGGGCGTCTTCTCGGTGGCCGTCGGAATCCTCGGCTTCGGTGAGACCGGGTTCATCCCCTTCGCACCCGAAGTGGGAGAGGTGATCCTGGTCTTCACCTTCAATCCCCTGCAGAACATCGTTCATCTGGCGATAGGAGGCCTTGCCCTGTGGGGAGCCTTCTTGTCGACCCGTCCCGGCCTCATCGGACTGCTCGCAGCCGTCGGGTTCGGTGGGATGGGAGTGCTCGAGTTGGCTGATGCCGCCTTCGCCCGGCCTCTCGGGATGGATGGGCTCACCGGTGTCACCCATGTCGTTGTTGCCGGTATCGCGCTGATCGGCCTGACTGTTGGCGCACTCCTCAGTCTGAGGAGGCCCGTGCCTCGGTGATCTGGCGCTTGATCGTCCGGAGAATCGAGTGCATGCCTCGCATGCGCATGGGCGTCACGACTTCGGCGAGGCCCATCGCTGCGTAGAAGTCATCGGGCACGCCGAGGATCTCATCCGCGGGAAGGCCCTCGAGGCCCAGCGAGACGATCCCGGCGAAGCCCCGTGTTGCAGACGACTCCATGGGTGCGTCGAGATAGAGGCGGACGGTGCCGTCGGTGCCGATGCTCGTGGCGACGTAGAGCGGTGACTGGCACTCTTGAACTCGCTCCATTTCGGCTCGATCGATGTCGTCGGGGAGTGGGGGGAGACGTCTGGAGTAGTCGACGAGGGCGTCGAGTTTCACCTGCCGGGGACTGGCAGCGAACAGAGTGACGATCCGCTGCAGTCGATCGGGGAGTGGTGCCGAAGGTTGCGCCATCTCATCCGCCTGTCCTGGGGACTTCGAAGACCCGCGTGCCCACGACAGCGAACACTCTCACGTCATCGAGGTGGGCCTGCTCGATCCCGGCGGTGAAGCCGATGGGTGCCGATCGTTCCAATCCGTACTCGTCTGAGATCGCTCTCCTGCGGGAGAACGGCACCTGGAGGTCGGTGACCGTGGCGCCGGCGAAGACGACGATGCGATCGGCCGGCCGGTAGCGATTGGTGTCGATCACCCAACCCTCGATGCTGCGGCCATTATCGGCGACGTCCCAGGCTCCCGCAGCGCCCTCCTCGCCGATGAGACGAAAACGCACGGTCTCGCCCGCGATGTCCTCGCGCAGTGCCCCGTTGGCGTTGATCGAGTATTCGGCCAGCGAGTCGAACACGACGAGGCTGCCCACCCGAGCGGAGGGTCGCAGATGACCCGATAGCCCGTAGTGCTCATCGAGATATCGGGGGATGTAGTCGAGCTCAGCGGCGTTGCGGTTCAGCACGACGTAGGTACCCGGATCGTTAGCAATCGACAGGTAGAGATCGTCGATGCCCAGATCGGAGAGCCGTTCATCGAACATCGGCGACTGCTGGTGCCAGCCGAGGGGGACGATGGTGGCTCCGATGCCCCGACCTGCTTCGGGTGAGACCGCCGACGTGCCCACCGAACCGGCTACCGATACGAAAACCCCCTCGGGATCGAACTCCCCCAATTCGTCGGTGACTTCGAAGAATCGATTGTTCACGGCGTCGTTGTGGCCGCTGGCATTGATCGTCACGGCGAGGCCGATCCCGATGCCCCCGATCGCAGTCGCGGCGAGGAGCATCCGGGCAGTTGCTTCCATCCAGTGCGGATTGGGCATGTCGCGGTCGTCACCCACGACAGGTTTGGGCCGAATCATCAGGAAGAAGGCGAGCATCGCGAGCAGTGGGACCGCCACCCTGTAGGGAAGGCGGGCGAAGACGACCAACCCGACTGCGACGAAGGCGAACCACAGGATGACCACCGGGATGACCAGTCGTCCCTTGCGGCGCCCCCTTACCCATCCCCAGAAGCCGAGAGCCACCAGCAGTGCCATGCGCGTGATGCCTTCGAGACCGGATGCCATCCCGAAGACCTTCAATGGACTGCGGGTAGGTGCCCCGGTCTGCTCTCGAAAGGTGGTCAGGGTGTCGGTGTTGTAGACGTCATTGTCGACATAGAAGAACCGCTTGAACATGTTGAGGTCATTACGACTCCAGCCGACCGCAGTGAGCACGTCAGGGTCGCCGGCGGCCACGTTGAGGCGAGTCGAGTTGTGGAGAGTGCCCCTGACCTCGTTGAAGGCGAAGAAATCATTCCACTCGTCGTCGCCGGCGTAGTAGATGCTCTGGAAGGCGATGCCCAGCACCACAACGGCCAGAGCGGCGCCCGCGAACCACGCCTGGCGCTTCCAAGGGATCGCGCGCACCATGAGCACGATGATGGGGATCGCCAGGATCACGACAGCCTGAAACGATCGCCAGCGCACCAGGGATGCGACGCCGATCATGGTGCCTGCCCCGGCGATCACCCACACGGGAATCCGCTCTGATCCGGCCATTGCTGCGTACAGCACCACGCCTGCTCCACCGAGAGCGATGGCGACGGAAGTGAACTGGACGTTCATCCACAACCAGGTCTCGAAGACGGCCACCACAGCGGAGAGGCTGAGCAGCCGCCATCCGAAGTGCTCACGGCGATCTGTCAGCACCAGCCATACGAGGACGAACAGCGTGATGCAGCTGAGGGCGAAGAGGTACACCGGGTACCAGGGGATGGCAGGTATCCAGCCGTAGAGCGAGGCAACGGCCTGGCCGATGATCGGATTCGTGAACACAAGATGTGCTTGCGGTTCACCGAACCACGACCCGTTCGCAATGAACATCATGGAGATGTCGTCGTTGCTGTTGAAGGTCGGTGTCAGCAGGAGGAACAGCAGAGAGGCAAAGCCGGTGGTGATCCATGCCGACCACCAGATCGGGCGTGCCACGAGTGCCTTCTTCGCTCGTACGGCCCGGTCGACGCCTCCCGCACGCACGCGTTGCAGCGTGCGCTTGAAGGCGTCGGAGAACATGGCGGACACACTACCGTTCCGGCGTGGAATCCATCCCCGAGGCAACCATGAGGGTGATCGAGGCTGCCGCCGAGCGCGGCCTCGACATCGATGTGCAGGTCTTTCCCGAGGGCACCAAGACGTCGGCCGATGCCGCGGCCCGTGCCGGATGTGCGCTGTCTGCGATCGCCAAGTCGCTGGTGTTCATGGTCGGTGACCGACCCGTCCTGGTGATCGCCCCCGGCGATCACCGTGTGGACATGGGACGGCTGTCCGGGGAGATGGGTGGAGGCAAGGCGCGTCGGGCGTCGCTCGACGAATGCCGGGCTGCCACCGGATTTGCAGCGGGCGGCACCCCTGCATTCGGCCACGCCACCGATCTTCCGGTGCTCATCGACGTGCGCCTGAGACAGCACTATGAGGTGTGGTCGGCAGCGGGAACGCCGACGGCGATCTATCCGATCGCCCTCGACGACCTGGTGCGAGCGTCGGGCGCCCGCTGGGTCGACGTCGCGGTGCTGCCGGAGTAGGGCGCACAGATAGGCTCGCCCCGGATCCCGGTTCGAAGGTGCGTCGATCAGACGGGCGATGCCACCAGCAGCCAGCGATCGCCCGTCGAACGAGCGTGCTGATCGGCTATCGATGCCGAGCGACGACGACGACGCCGTCGGGGTCGGCGGCGAGGCGGAGGCGCTCGCCCGGTTCGGGCTTGCGGCGGTCGAGCACATCGATCTGACCCGCCAGCGTGTCGACCGTGACCACATATCCACCATCGCTGAAGCGGTGGCCGACGACGAGTCCCTCGATGGGGCCGGCAGGATCGATGTGGAGCGCATCGGGACGGATGACCAGTCGGACTGGCCCGTCGGCAACCGCCGAGCCGACCACCAGAGGCCCCAGGAGCGTGTCGGCGACATCGCCGGCGACCTGGCCGTCGACCCGGGTGCCGAACCCGAGCACATCGGCCACTGCTTCGGACACAGGATGACGCCAAACGTCCTCCGGTGTACCTTCCTGCAGCACCTTGCCCCCGTCGAACACGACGACCCGATCGGCCACGGCAAACGCCTCGGTCTGGTCATGGG
>JABMPV010000124.1 GCA_013202595.1 bacterium | reverse complement strand
GTGCTGCGCGCCGGTGCCGGGGGACGAGATCGTCGGCTTCGTGACCCTGGGCCGTGGTGTGTCTGTTCACAGGGCCGATTGCACCAACATGGAATCGCTCAGCGAGCGGCCCGAGCGGATGATCGAGGTCGCCTGGCCTGCCGACCATGCCGGTTCCGTGACCGTGTGGGTGCAGGTGGAGGCGCTCGATCGGCCCGGTCTGTTGCGCGACGCCACGACTGCGCTGTCGGACTTCGGGGCCAACATCCTCGCATCGTCGTCGGCGACGGGCCGTGATCGAGTGGCGATCCTCCGCTACGAGGTCGAGATTTCGAGCCCCGAACAGCTGGAGAAGCTCCTCGCCGAGTTGCGTACGATCGACACCGTCTTCGACGCATATCGTCTCCGTCAGGCCTGATCGGGATCACCTAGACCGCAGATAGTGGTCAAGACCGCCACAAAGCGTGTCGATGGATCTCTTGTGAAACCAACGAGCCGCGTGCGCTGCCGTATCTTCTGTGACGCCCGTGTCTCGGATGACTCGGGGATGAGCATCATCGAGCTCGCGGTAGCTCTGATGATCTCCTCGATGTTGATGATCGCGCTCGCCGGGACCCTCGGAAGCTCGATCGAGTCGTCGCGAGGAACTCGCGCCCGCCAGAACGCCGTCACCACAGCGATGGAGCGGATCGAGCAGGCACGCAACATCAAGTGGGAGAACCTCGGCATGCAATCGGTCGGGCCTCAGTCTCCGCTGGTAGAGGGAGTGACGCTCGTGGGGTCGGCTGCGGGGCTCGGACAGGACGAGGCGCTCATCGTGTGCTCGGCCGGTGAACTCGAACCCCAGGTCACCGAGTTCCTCGATGGCACGGACTACTCGACGCGGACCTACGTCTCCGCGATCGATGCGGACCGCCGGCGAGTCCTGGTGGTGGTCGAGTGGGAGGAGGAAGGCGTGCTTCTCACGCACGGATCGGACACCATCATCTCGTCGGTGTCTGCCGGGCGGGCAGCGACGGGGCTCACGCCGATGTTCCCGGAGGCCGCAGTCGTGGCGGCGGCCGACGTGCTCTTCCATCCCGGCTCGACCGAAAGCATTCCGGCGTCGGCCCATTCCGCCTCCGTCCTGACCAACGGGGACTTCGGAAATCCCGGATCTGTGATCGACGGCGACGTGCTCACCGGTGCGACGGCCAGCGTCGATCCAACGCAGGTCTTCGGATCCGTCGAGCAGAACGCCGGCACCCCGGTGGACCCGCCGTCGGCGGCGGAGGTCGAGGGATGGCGTTCCGTGCTGCGTCTGGCCGCCCAGGAGGGGCCGGTACTCAGCGGCGATCAGGTCTTCACCGACACCGTCATCTTTGCCCCGATGTACGTCAACGGGTCGATTTCCTTCTACGGCACAGTGCACATCGAAGGATCTGGTCCGGTGTATGCCACCGGCAGCATTCGCTTGATGAACGGAGCCGACGTGACCGCCCACGGGTCTGCGCTCATCGCCGACTCGAACATCGAATTCACGTCGGGTGCCACATTCGACGTGACAGACCCGTCGTTCGCAGGAGTCATCGGGTTCGGCTCATCGGCATTCGCCGTCCGGATCACCGGCGGTCCCGATCTCTCGATCCAGGGCCTTGCCTACGCACCGTACGGGGGCGTCACGCTCACCGGCGGTGCCGCGTGGCACGGCGCAATCGTCGCCCACGGAGTCATCAGCGGGGTGGTGGACGTGAGCGGCGGATCGCTTGTCTCCTACCCCGCCAACCTGCTCCCCACCAGCAGCCTGCTGGTCGGCCTGAGGCCGGAGACCGTGTCGACGCCCGGGGGCTGCGTATGAGCATGCCGCTCAGAGCGCTCCGGCGGCTCCGTTCCGACCGCGGGTCGACGATCATTGAGTTGTCGCTCGCGCTGGTCGGCCTGGCGCTGATGGCAGCGATGATGATCGGGTTCTTCATAGGCGTGACATCGACCGATGCCGTCCACCGTGCCGATGACACGGCACTGGAAGATGCTCGCAATGCCAGGGCGCTGATGAGCCGGGACGTGCGGGAGGCCCGGCGGTTCACCCAGGCGGGACCGGTGAGCTTCACGGTGTGGATCGACGATGAGTGGGACGACGTCACCGACATCAATGAGCTCATCGTCTGGTCCATCGACGACGTTGGGGCTCTCACCCGCAGGGAAGGCACCGCTGATCCCCAGATCGCAGCAGGATCGATTGTCGAGGAGGAGTCGATCTTCACCTACGACAAGGGCCTCGTTTCGGAGATCGGTGCCGTCGATCTGCACCTGGTCGTCGCTTCGGGGACTTCTGAGCACGTCATCGACACGCACATCTCGCTGAGGAACGTGCCATGAGAATCCCCACCAGGTCCCTTCTCGGGTTCCGCCCTTCCGATGAGGACGGTCTGGCCGTTATCGCCGTCGCCATGCTGGGCATGGCGCTGGTCATCTTCAGCTCGATGGTGGCGCTGCGCGCTCAGCGGCAATCGAACGGGATCAGGAACGATGCCGAGTGGTCGCAGGCTCTCGATGTGGCAGAAGCTGGTCTTGACGTCGGTTTGATCGAGATACAGACCGATCCCGGCTTCACCACCGGCGAGTTGATTCCCGAGACATTCGCGAGCCCGGAAGCCGCCAGGACGTGGTTGATCGCAGCCGCGGACGAGCGCCCGAATATCGAGATCGGAGAGACCACTCGGGGCGAGTACGTCGTGGTACGCCCGTCGAATACCCCGGCCATCTTCGCCGTCGGGTATCTCCCGTCGCGGGACGCGGAGGTGCGGCGGATCAGGGTCCTCCGTGCCGAGGTCGGCGAGTCACCGATCCTGCGGGCCTGGCGGGCCCGGTACGCGGTGTTGTCGGGGAGCGGTCTCCTCCTGAACGGCAATCCGACGATCATCAGCGGTGCGACAGTGGGCATCCACACCAATGGATCTCTCCACATGCAGGGGAGCGCGTTCGTCGAGGGCTGCCTGAGCGCTTCGAACGGGGCGACCATCACGGGATCGATCTCGCAGGATCCCGAGTGCATCCCTGCCGGCTCGCAGGCCCCGGTGCTCATACCCACCATCGACGCGTCGTCGTTTTGGGAGATGTCCCAGTTCGACCTGTGCCCGTCGGGGATCGTGAAGGCGGGCCCGGCTCACCCGACCCATGGGAACACAGCAGCCAATACCCCGTGCACCGGCGCAACGCTGGCCGCCGATGTCGGCGTTGATCCCTACCGGGGGTGGATCTTCAGCGGCACGCATGATTCGCTCGGAGCACGATGGAAGCACGTCAGCACCATCGCATATGACGGCGTCTACTACATCCATCACGGATCCGCAGACATCTCGGCCAACGCGGGATCGGTGGCAGTTCCGTGGCAGGCGACCATCATCGCCGAGGGATCCGGCGCATGTCCGGCAACGGTCGGCGGGGACATTGAGATCAGCGGCGGGCCGGACATCACACCGCATCCCGATGCCTACAACCTGCTGCTGGCTGCCGATCGTGATGTGATCCTCTCGGGGAATCCGTCCCTGACCGGGCTCATCGCCACCCATGAACAGATCGACAGCGGCGGCACGGTGACCGGATCGGAATTGGCGATCCTCGCCGAGGGCGCCTGCGACTCCGCCAACGACAGCGTCAACGAGTCCCAGATATCCGGAAACGTCACCATTACCAACACCGGCCCGGTGTCATCCCCGTTCCCGGGCACCGAGATGATCCCTGTGGTGATCAACTGGAACGAGCTCTAGTCCAGGTGACTAGTGCCCCGACCACAAACGTTTGCCGCGTTCACGACGGCCAGATGACGCCCCCGGCTG